>JANLTU010000196.1:0-136368 GCA_031363085.1 Gammaproteobacteria bacterium | reverse complement strand
TCGCAAATAAACCATGGGCTGAGCGTCATCCTCGTCGACAGTGAGGTTGACTGTAGGCGCAGCCCAGGGCAGGGCGTCGTCATCGGTGTCGGTGACCTCGGCATCAGGCTGCGCGCGCAGCCCTTTGAAGTCCCACAGGTCGCGGTCCATGAGCTGGCTGAGCTGTACGTTGCCCAGCGCGCTGAGCATGTTGCTGGGCACTTTGGGATTTTCCTTGGCGAGGTCGGCGATCAGTTGTTTCACGCGTTTGCGTGTCATGTTTTCCTGCGAGCCGCACAGAGTGCAAGGAATGATCGGGTAATTTTGTTCCTTTAGGTAGGTGATGATGTCTCGTTCTTGACAATAAGCCAGCGGCCGGATCAGCACGTGCTGCTTGCTGTCGGTTAATAATTTGGGCGGCATCGAGCGAATCACGCCGTTGTACAAAATCGACATCAACATGCTTTGAATCAGGTCGTCGCGGTGATGGCCCAGCGCGATTTTGTTAAAGCCGTGTTCTTTGGCGTAGCGGTAGATGTTGCCGCGTCGCAGGCGTGAGCACAGCGAGCAGTAGGTTTTGCCCTCCGGGATTTTCTCCTTCACGATGGAGTAGGTGTCGCGGCGTTCGATGGCGTAGGGATAGCCGTTGTCGTCGAGCCAGGCGCGCAGCGCGGCGTCGTCCCAGCCCGGTTGCGCTTGGTCGAGCGTGAACGAAAAAACTTCGAATTTGTGACGGGACTTGACTTTAAGCAGATGCAGCAGACGCAACAAGGTGAACGAGTCCTTGCCGCCGGATAGGCACACCATCACGCGGTCGCCGGTTTCGATCATATTGAAGTCGGCGATGGCTTTGCCGACGTAGTGGAGTAACTTCTTTTCAACAGTGGACAACGGGATGCACTCCTAACATGAGAAACACGACCGGCATCACTCGCCGCGCGCCAAGGGCTATTTTCGTTAATTACGGCGGCAATTGCCAATGATCACGTGGCCGGATCAAAAAAATAAGCGCCTACCCGCCGCGTTGCATAGGCGGAATATGGTCATTGCACTGCTGGTTTTGAGCGTGTTGCCGAGCAGTTGCATGCGTGTGGTCGCGCCTGAGGCGCCGGTCGCAGCGGCGGTTTCGGCACCTGTTGAAATGGTAATGGTGGCTGTTGTTGCGAATCCCACACCGTTGCCGACACCGGCACCCGAGCTGCCCAGTTTCGATGTCTGGCTGGCCGACTTTCGCAACGAAGCGCTGGCGGCCGGAATCAGCGCCGCGACGCTGGATGCCGCATTTGCAGGCGTCAAACCGCTTGATCGCGTTATCGAACTGGATCGCCAGCAGCCAGAATCGGTGCTCACCTTTGAAGAATATTTAACGCGCGTGGTGCCGGAACGGCGGATCAAGATAGGTCGTGAAAAACTCGCTCAGCATCGCGCGCTGCTCAATAAGATTAGCGCCGAGTTCAACGTGCCGCCGCGTTTCATTGTCGCGCTGTGGGGTATCGAAACTGACTACGGACGTTTGGGCGGTAATTTTTCCGTGGTCGCAGCACTGGCCACGTTGGCCTACGAGGGGCGGCGCGCGGCGCTGTTCCGCGCTCAATTACTCGATGCCTTGCACATTCTCGAAAGCGGCGATGTAGCGCTGAAGGACTTGCGTGGATCGTGGGCGGGTGCAATGGGGCAGACGCAATTCATGCCGTCGACGTTTCGCAATTACGCAGTGGATTTTAACGGCGACGGCAAGCGCGACCCGTGGACACAACCCGCCGACGTATTCGCGTCGGCGGCTAATTATTTATCCAAAATCGGCTGGGTCAAGGGCGAAACCTGGGGGCGTGAGGTGCGCGTACCTGACAATTTTGATCGCCAAGGGCTGGGGCTCGAACAACGCAAAACGCTGGCCGAATGGCAGACCTTGGGGGTGCGCCGCAAAGACGGCGCCGACTTGGCAACGCCGGAGATGAGCGCGTCGTTGGTCCAGCCCAGCGGTCCCGGCGGCCGTGCGTTTTTGGTGTACGACAACTTTCGTGTGCTGATGCAATGGAACCGCTCGACTTATTTCGGCGTGGCGGTTGGGCAACTCGCCGATGCGCTCGCAGACGAGGGAAACTAAAGATAGTGATCCGGCGTCACGTTGTGCGTGACCTTTGCGTGCAGCGATCCAACAACATCATGCACCAACGTGGATAAACGAGTACTTAACGGTTTGCGCAGCGTATAAATAATCTCAAAGACATCCGCCGTCTGGCTTTGTTCCAGCAGGTAGTCGTCGCTGGTCAGCAACTGGTCGACCAATTTCAACTCCAGCGCTTGCGTGCCGTACCAATGTTCGCCGGTGGAAACTTTGGCTATGTCGAGACCCGGGCGATAGTGATTCACAAAGTTCTTGAACAACCGGTGCGTTTCTTCGATTTCTTCACGAAATTTGGCGCGCGCGGCGTCGGTGTTTTCACCGAACATGGTTACGGTGCGTTTGAATTCACCGGCAGTGAACTGTTCGAAGTCGATGTCATTTTTTTTCAGCACGCGGCTGAAGTTGGGTAGCTGCGCGATCACCCCGATGGAGCCGAGGATCGAAAACGGCGCGGCGATAATGCGGTTCGCCACGCAGGCCATCATATATCCGCCGCTGGCGGCGACTTTGTCGACCGCGACCGTGAGCGGGATATTGCGCGTGCGAATGCGCGCGAGTTGCGAGGCCGCCAAGCCGTAGGTGTGCACCATGCCGCCCGAGCTTGTGAGGCGCACGCACACCTCGTCGTCACTGCGCGCAACCATCAACACGGCGGTAATTTCTTCACGCAGATTGCCCACCGCCGAAGCCTTGATGTCGCCGTCGAAGTTCAGCACGAACAAGCGCTTCTTGGCGCTGGGGCCATGTTTTGAAGTTTCTTTGCGGTATTTTTTAGTTTCTTTGAGCACTTTCTTGAATTCATCGTGCGGCAGCAGTTCTGACTTTAATGTTAGCGCCATATCTTCGTAGCGCGCGTTGAGTTTTTTTATTTCAAGTTTTTCCGGTTCGCTAGCGTGGCCGCGCAGGCGTACGATGACTACAATTACTGCGATGATGGCCAGCAAAATTGTGATTGTTTCGGCCAGAAATAAACCGTAGTGCAGAAGAAAGTCGCTCACTGGAGTACCTTTGTCTTTAACGTGTTAGTGTTTGCATAAGAGCCTGTTCAAGAGCTTATTGGAGGGATGCAGTGCTAAGCAAAATCGAATGCAGAAGCGGAGCATACACGCAGTAGGTGAGGATTCTGAATTCGATTTTAACGCCGCAATGCGCCCTCCAATGAGTTCTTGAACAGGTTCTTACCGAGGGGCCGGAATTCTACGGGTTATCCGCGTCATGTGTATAGGGCTGTATCCGCACGTGAGTGTAGCCGGTGTTTTGTGAACGTGTTCTCGTACTCAGGGTGATTAACTGCGTTATTTTCATCGCGTTGGTTGGGGGTATGTTGGGGAGCAGGGTGGGTGTGGCATCAGTGTAGTTCCCGCGTCGTTGGTTATTCCCGTCTTGACTATTTACCTCGTCCGCCGATACAAATTTTGGGGTTGCTCTGCTTTAATTGATTTGCACGGCAGTGACGCAGCAGTTGTGATGTTGTTGCGCTGCAAGCATGGCACGCGAGTCACGGGTGGAAGCGAATATTTATCAGGATGTCGACATTGAATCAAAACGCGCAGATCGATCCTCGCACCTTGTTGTGGATCAAACAGGAAGTCGCTGAATCTCTTACGGCGGTGCGCCAAGCTTTAGAGTCGTTTGGCGAACAAAACGATGCCACGCAGTTGCCGGCCTGTGCCGATAGCTTGGGAAAAATTCGCGGTGCGTTAGAGATGGTCGAGATTGCCGGGGGCGTGTTGCTCGCGCGCGAAATGAATGATGTTGCTCTGGGGCTCGCGGCCGACTCTATTGAATTAAAAAAAGATGCCACCGAAGTGCTGATGCGCGGCGTGGTTCAATTGCCAGCCTATCTTGAGCATCTGTATCACGGTAATCCCGACGTCCCCTTGATTCTTTTGCCCATCCTCAACGACCTGCGCGCAGTACAGAACAAACAATTGCTTACTGAAGGCGCGTTTTTCTTTACCGATCTGGCAGTGCGCAAGCCGTCATTGATCGACCGCAGCGGCGAAGCGGCCACCTGGGATCTACCCACGATGGCGAAGAAATTGCGCCCGGCCTATCTGGCTGCCTTGCTGGGTGTGTTCCGCGATATGGACCTGACCAAGAATCTGAAGGTGCTGGCGACGGTGATCCTGAATTTAGAACAAACCGCTGCATCGGAAAAATCCGAACAATTATGGTGGGTCAGTGCCGGCGTGGTGCATGCCTTGCACGACAAAGGATTGGACCTGAGCGTAGCAGTGAAATTATTGTTAGGGCGTATTGATCGGCAGATCAAGCGCGTCATCGATGCCGGCGAAGTCGCCTTGCAAAACGAACCCCCCGACGACTTAGTCAAAAACCTGCTGTATTACGTTGCTCGCTCCACATCGCGCAGCTCGCGTGTGGTGGAGTTGAAAACGGCATTCAAGCTGGATCAAGCGATGCCGGAATCCGGCGCCTTGAGCGACGCGCGCGATCAGCTCATTGGCTTTAATGCCAACCTGATGGTGAATGTATCCGAGCAGATTAAAGAAGAAATGCTGCGTATCAAGGACGAACTCGATATCGCGATTCACGCCAACAAAGGTGATCCCGAATTTTTGACGCCGGTGCGTGACCGGCTGCGTACCGTGGCCGACACGCTGGATATGCTGGGTTTGCAACATCTGGCGCGCTTGGCGCGCGGACAACACGAGTTCCTGGAAGCCTCGATCAAACGTCATGTGCCGCTTAAAGATAACGATGTCCTGCACGTCGCCGGGGCGCTTCTTTACATTGAATCGTCGCTGTACGACTTGAGCGTGAAGGGTAGCGCGGAATTTCTGCAGGGCAACGACGCCGTTGCCGGCACGCAATTGCCGGAGGCCGAGTTCCGCCAGTTGGTTAAATTGGTGGCGAGCGAAGCGTTACTGGATCTTGCCAAGGTGAAAGACGCTTTTACACGCTATGTGTCCGACCCGTCGCAATTGAGCGCACTGCAAGAAGCGCCGGAGATGTTAAAAGCTGTGCGCGGTGTATTGTCGATTCTTTCGCACGAGCGTCCGTCGCGTGTGGTGGCTGCCACGCAACAGTATTTGACCACCGAAATTCTCGACAAGAAAATTGCACCGACCGAACACGCTTTGGAGCGCGTTGCCAATGCCGTGGGCGCGGTTGAATATTTTCTGGAAAGTTTGCTGGAAAAAGCCGTCGCCCCCGAGCCGGGTCTTGCCTTGGCGGAACGCAGTCTTGCTGAGCTCGGTTATGCCGTGCGCCGTTCGGGCAAAGAGGTTGCCGCTACGATGTTCGAAGCCGGGCCGGCGTCAAGCAAAGCAGTCGCGAGCACCAAGTCGGTGGTCAGCTTGGTGAATAGAAGCCCGCTGGCCGAACCCGAAGTCGCGGCGGATAACCGTGTTGATCAGGAGCTGATCGAGGTGTTTTCCACCGAGGCAGATGATGAATTAGCGGCGGTCCGTGTTCATTTGGAAAAATGGGGTGCGAATCGTGACGACACGGAAAGTTTGAGTACGTTGATTCGCTCGTTTCACACGCTGAAGGGCGCGGGCCGTATCATCGGCGCGACTTCGGTGGGTGTACTGGCGTGGTCGATTGAGGAATTATTACGCCGCGTGCTGGATGGACGGGTGCCGGCGCACAACAACAAAGTGGTCGACCTGCTCGAACAAACGTTGGCGGCGTTCAGTGTCATCGTGGCGCAGATCAAACTAGGCAACTTGACCGGTGGTCCATCGGTGCAAGCGTTGATCGATTTGGCGCGGGATTTACGCCAGCCCGCGCAAATGGCGAAATAATTAATGTCGCGGGCTTAAGGTTAGTCACTTGAGCGTGCTAACTAACAGCTCAGGTGTCCCAAGTTCCATCAATTGCGCTTTGCCCAGGCTGAAATACGACTGCCAGAAATCTTTGAGCGGTTGCAGCATTTTCGGGTTGGCGTAAATTTTATCATCACGTAAATAGCCCAGACCAAACATATACACCTTGGCACCATGCCAGTTGGGAATCAGATTGAATTTGCTGATTTCGTCGAGGGTTTTATGTACATCAAGAGGCTTGACGGCCTTGCGTTGATAAAACGACGCATAGCTGCTGTTCTCCAGGCCGTCGGAAACCAGTAACACGGTTTGATCGTAGTTGGTTTCCGGCAGCACAATTTTGGTCGCCAGTTCTTTCAGCGCATACAGCAGGTCGGTTTTTGGTAGCTTGCCGTCATTCAGGATGAGCGTTTGATTAACAGCGTGCTGGAGCTGCTTGTGAAATTTTTCGTCGCGCGCTTTGAGGCAGGCCAGTAATTTTGCTTTGTCGTCGGTGCGCAGATGGAACAAATATTCCTGCGTCGGCGGCGGATCGGAAAATTCATCGAACATCAATTCAGTGTACTGCCCGGCAATATTGGCAGAAAAGCGCACGATCTTGACATGTTCGCCGTCACCACCCCAGTTTGCGGTCAGGTCGGCGACATTAGTTTTTAACGCGGCCGTCAGCGGTGTGGTTTGGTCGACGAACAAATAATAGGCATGCATGGTGGTGCGCTCGGGTTCGCCCAGATACAGGCCGGCATAGCAACTGGGCAGCGGCGGCCCGGCCCAGACTGGCGTTGTGAGTAATATCGAGACGAGTAAGGTAAGCGATCTGCGCATGGCGGCATCACGTGGGTGAGTGTACAGGCTGCTTTGTATAGCGGTAACGACAGCAAATAATTGAGTTGTTTGCATCGATTGTTTCTTAAAGTCAGCTACTGCGTTGCCGATAACCCAGCACAATCCATCCTGTTTTCCCCATGGTGTCGCATGTTGAAATTTATCCCCCGTTTGTCGTCGGCTTGGATCGCGGCGCCGTTGTTACTGGCCATGGTCGCTTCCGCAGTTGGGGCAGATTCTAGCGATATGGAGGCCAGCGACGTGATGGTGGTTAAGTCGGTGGACTGCAAACCCGGCGCCAGCGGCGAAAGCGTCGATGGTGCGCCGTCGAGCCGGAAGAAAATTGAGCCGATCCATGTCGGCGCTACCGGCTATGGCGCACCGCCGCCCAAGTTTTACCCGGAAAACCAGCGTCGCCTGATGGCCATGCGCGCGTCAAAAATTGACGCCTACCGCGCGTTGGCGGAGACCGTGAACGGCTTGCACATCTGGGGCGGCACGACCGTTGGCGACATGGTGGTGCAGAAAGATCGCTATCGTGTGTTCATCGATGGCTACGTGCGCGGTGCGCGAATTTTGAGCGTGAATGCCAACGATGACGGCAACTACGAAACCGTGGTCGAGTTGATGGTCGACGAAAGTTTCTTGGCGAAAGTTCTGGCCGAGCCGACCACACCGCCCTGCGGCAGTGGGGGTGCGCATGTTTCATTTGCACCGCCGGAGTCGCCTTCGACGTTTTATTACAGCGAGTAATCATGGGCTCATCTGCGCGATCCCCCGTAAGCGCCTGGTGTTTTAAATTACTAGGTGTGATTTTGTTCGCGTTGGCAAGCCCGGCGGCGTTGGCGTTGAGCGTAGAAGCAGAAGGCACTGCACCTGTCGTCGATGGTGCGCCGGGTAAGGCGCGCATCGCGGCCATTCAAAATGCGATTCTGCAGGCGGCCATGCAAAATTCCGTAGAGATCTCGGCGGCCACCACGTTATCGAACCACACTGTGACCGGCGACAGTGCACGCTTGCGCAGCGCTGGGCGGGTGACGAACGTGTCGGTTGCCGACGAGTGGACCGAAGACGGTATTTTGCATGTGCTGATCCGTGCCGAAGTCGAGGCCAGTCGCGCTGTCGACACCGCAAAAAATGACTACCGTAAAAAAGTGGCCTTCATGCAGTTACTGGTGCGCGACCGCAGCGCGGCCGCTGACCTTGCGTACATCGAAATGGAATTGCCACGCATGTTGCGCAAAGAAATGGAAAGCCGCCATGGCGTCATCGGCGTCGACGGAGCTCAGTACCTACTCGCGGAACGCAGCGCGTCGGCGATCGAGCAAAATCTCATCCCCAGTCGCGCGCTGGTCGAACGCGTGGCAAAGGAATTGGGCACGCAATTTCTGGTCGCGGGGGCACTTCTTGACACCGGTGTGAACGATGAGTTGCTTGGCAAATCTCGGCGCTTTGAAATGGAGTTGATGTTGTTCGACGGCGTCAGCGGCACGTTATTGGCGCGCTCGCGTTACAACGAAAATATTGTCGGCATGGGATTGCTCAAGCCCGGTGTGTCGGTTGCGAGCGCGGAATTTCAGGCCACATCCTATGGGCTCGTTATTCAGCAGGTCTTGCAGCGTGCGTCCAGTGCGTTATTTGCCGAGTTGAACCGACTGCCGTTTAGCGCGCGCGTGATTCGCAGCGACGCAAAAAAAGTGTATTTCGACGCCGGCAGCACGTCATCGGTGCGGGTGGGGGATATGTTAATGGCCTACAAAGTCAGTGATGAGCCGATGGCCGACCCAGCTAACAGCCGTTTCCTGGGGTTTGCCGAACAACCGATTGCAACCTTGGTGGTTAAAAGTGTTCAACCGCAATTTGCGGTGGGTGAATTGGAAACCGAGCAAGTGCATATCAAACCCGGCGACATTGTTCGCTTCGGCTGGTAATTTTTCGCAATCCCCAAGTCATTGTTTACGGCTATCTCATTAGCTTTATGCGTGCCGCAATTTCGTAGTTGTTTACGCCGTCGGTGTTGGAAACGCGGATGACTTCGACCAGCGCGTTAAACGGTTCAACCACGGCTTTTTGCGGCGTGATGTTGATGTCGACAAGCGCGCCTACCGGCATCGGCTTCAAGGTGTTGAACAGCACCCCTTGGGCGCTGAGGTTTTTGCAGCGTCCTTCCGAGGTGCCGCGCTCGCCGTTGGTGGAATACGACAGTGCGCAATCCATTCGCATGCGGGGGAAATTACGTTTTTCTTCGTAATGGCGAGGGGACACATGTTGCCAAACCTGTGATTGAGCCATGCAGTATCCTCCTCGTCGATAACACGCAAGTGTAAGGGGTGCGCGGGAGGCGTCAAGGGAAGAATTCAGTGGCAACGATTGGCGCTCCCTAGGGGTTTCGAACCCCTGTTCCCGCCGTGAGAGGGCAGTGTCCTAGGCCGCTAGACGAAGGGAGCAAATGCAGGCAAGGCAATGATTTCAAGTCATTTTAAAGAAGGTGCTATTATACGGAGCCTTCACAATTGCACAAGGTAAATGCCCGTCAACGTCGCGACCCACGGAGATACTTTTATTACCTCGCCGACCATTATTCCGCGCAGCGACCACAACATCTCGCGCGCGTTTATCAACACAAACGCGCTTAAAGTTTTGTATCGTTTGAAGGACGCCGGGTACCAAGCCTATCTGGTGGGCGGATGCGTGCGCGACATGTTGCTGGGGCGCGAACCAAAAGACTTCGACGTCGCCACCAGCGCACATCCCGAGCAGGTTAAAGAGTTGTTCCGCAATTGCCGCCTGATCGGGCGGCGTTTTCGTCTGGCGCATGTGCATTTTGGTTCCGACATCATTGAGGTTGCGACCTTCCGCGCGCAGCACGATGACGCGGACGACAGCGACGGCGTCATGCGCGACGGCATGATCATCCGCGACAACGTCTACGGCAGCATCGAGCAAGATGCATGGCGGCGCGACTTCACGGTTAACGCGCTGTATTACAACATCCAAGATTTCAGCGTGGTGGATTACACCGCAGGCATGGCCGATTTGCGTCAAGGCGTATTCCGCACCATCGGTGATCCGCTGTTGCGCTTTCGCGAAGACCCGGTGCGGATGTTGCGCGCCGTCCGTTTTGCCGCCAAGTTAGGCTTTCGCGTCGAGCCCGCTGCCGAAGCGGCCATCGCCCAGTTGCGCGGCCTGCTCGAACAGGTGCCGCCGGCGCGTTTGTTTGAAGAAATCTTGAAGATGTTCATGTCCGGGTTCGCCGTGGCGACCTATGAGCAATTGCGTCACTACCGCTTGTTCGAGTGTTTGTTCCCGCAGGTCGAAGCGAGTTTGAGTCAGCAGCTTGACAATTTCCCGCTCACCATGTTGTTGCGTGGTCTGGGCAACACTGACAAGCGTGTGAACGAAGGCAAGTCGGTCACGCCGGCATTTCTGTTTGCGGTGGTTTTGTGGGAAGCAACTCGCATGCGCGCGGAAGCCTATCAGGCCGAGGGTCGCGGCGAGCTTGAAGCGCTGCAATTGGCCGCAACCGAGATTGTTGCCGAACAGGCGGACCGCGTTGCGATCCCCAAACGTTTTACCTTGCTGGCCCGGGAAATTTGGCAAATGCAGCCGCGCCTGAAAAGTTTGGTTGGGCGTCGTCCGTTGCGCATGCTGGGGCACCCGCGCTTTCGCGCCGCTTACGATTTTCTGGTATTGCGCGCTGAAAGCGGCGAAGAAAGTCCCGAGCTTGCGCAGTGGTGGACCGAATTTCAATACAAAGACGATGCCGGGCGTGAGGCGATGATGAGCGCCACGCAAAAACCGGCGCGTGCATTGCGGCGCGGTCGCCGCCGCAAGCCCAAAGCAGCAGGCGCTGCGGCTCCTTCCGAGTAAGAGTCGGTTCAAGATCCCATTGGAGGGCAGATTGCGGCGTTGAAATCGGACTCAGAATGCTCACATACTCCGTGTATGCTGCGCTTCATCGTCCGATTTTGCCTTGCACTGCATCCCTCTAATGAGCTCTTGAACAGGCTCTAACACATGTCCACCACGGTGCGTGCCTATATCGGGTTAGGCAGTAATCTGGCCGATCCGCTGCACCAGGTGGCGCGTGCGCTGGGCGAGTTGAGCTGCATTCCACAATCGCAATTCATCGCCGGTTCGCGGTTGTATCGCAGCGCGCCGCTGGGCCCGCGTGATCAGCCGGACTACATCAACGCCGTCGCCGCCATCGACACGCAGCTTGACGCCAAAACCCTGTTGCAGCATTTACATAACATTGAACAGCGGCATGGCCGCGTGCGGGACGGTGAACGCTGGGGAGCGCGCACGCTCGATCTCGACTTGCTACTTTACGGTGACGAAATCTCCAGCGATGACGCGCTCACGCTGCCCCATCCCGGCGCGCACGCGCGCGCTTTCGTGCTCGCGCCGCTGTGCGCGCTGGCGCCCGAGCTGGAAATTCCCGGCAAGGGCCGGGTGGTTGACTTGCTGGACGCGTGCCGAGCACAGTGCGTCGAGGTGGTCGACAGTAGCGTGCCGACGCGGTAATAATAACCAGCAAATCTGATCTCGATGTCATCGGACAGTGGTTAATAAAAACGAGGAGGGATTCCGTGTTCAATGATCGTCATCTTGCGCATATTGTCGTGGAAGGCCCCATTGGCGTCGGCAAAACCAGTCTGGCGCGGCGCTTGGTCACGACATTTAACGGCGCGCCGTTGCTGGAAGGTGCGGACAGCAATCCTTTTCTGGAGCGCTTCTATCAAGACCCGGAGCGTGCGGCGCTGCCGACGCAAATGTATTTTTTGATGCAGCGGGCGCGGCAGATTCAGGCATTGCGCCAAGCTGACTTGTTCAGATCAACCTTTGTTGCGGATTTTCTGCTGGAAAAAGACCGGTTATTCGCGCGCCTAAACCTGGATGACGATGAGCTTCGGCTTTACGAAATGATGTATGCCAGCCTCGCACTCGACGCGCCGGTGCCGGATCTCGTTATTTATCTGCAAGCGCCGGTCGAGGTGTTGCTGGCGCGCGTGCGCAAGCGTGGAGCAAGCTATGAACGGCCGATGGACATGAACTATCTCAAACGCATCAGCGACGCCTACGCGGATTTTTTTTACCGCTACGACGCCGCGCCGCTGCTGATCGTCAACGCGGCAGACATTGACTTGGTCGCCAACGATCAGGATTATCGCCAATTGGTCGAGCACATTCGTACCGTCCGTGTGGGCCGTCATTATTTTAATCCCCTGCCCATCGCACTATGACCGCACTCACTGCGCCCATCACACTCAGTACGCTGCGCAAACTGAAGCGCAACGGGCAAAAGTTTGCCTGCCTCACCGCCTACGATGCGAGCTTTGCGCGTCTGTGCGAAGACGCTGGCGTGGAAGTGTTGTTGGTTGGCGATACTCTCGGCATGCTCATCCAGGGTTATGACACGACATTACCGGTGACGCTCAACGACGTGATTTACCACACCGCCAACGTACGCCGCAGCAGCCGCAACGCCCTGGTGATGGCCGACATGCCGTTCATGACTTACGTGCGCGCCGAGCAGGCGGTGTTCAGTGCCGGGCGCCTGATGAAAGAAGGCGGTGCGCACATGGTCAAGCTGGAAGGCGGCGCTGCATTTGTCGAGACCGTGCGCGCGATGGCGATCAACGGTATTCCGGTGTGCGCGCATCTGGGTTTGCTGCCGCAGTCGGTGAATAAACTCGGCGGTTACCGTGTACAGGGCAAAGACGCAGCTTCAGCCACGGCGATGTTGAACGATGCGCGCGCGATGCAAGACGCCGGCGCCGACATGGTGTTGCTCGAATGCGTGCCGGCAACTTTGGCGGCGCAAATCACCAACGCACTGGAGATTCCCACCATCGGCATCGGCGCGGGTGTTGACTGCGATGCGCAAGTGCTGGTGATCTACGACATGCTCGGCATCACGCCGGGCAAGCGTCCGAAATTCTCCCGCGATTTTCTGCACGGGCAGGCCAGTGTACCGGCTGCCCTTGCCGCGTACGTGGATGCCGTGAAGAGCGGTGTGTTTCCCGCTGTCGAACACAGTTTCTGAATGTTCATCGCCGACACCATTGCCGAGCTGCATCGTATTTTAAAAAGCTGGAACGATCACGGCGACAGTATCGCGCTGGTGCCGACCATGGGCAATTTGCACGCCGGACATGTTCGCTTGGTGCACGAAGCGCGCAAATGCGCCCAGCGCGTGGTCGTCAGCATTTTCGTCAATCCGCTGCAATTCAACGACCCGGGCGATTTTTCGCGTTACCCGCGCAGCTTTGCCGAAGACCAACTCAAACTCGTCGCAGCCAAAGCCGATTTATTATTTATACCTGGCGCCGAAGAAATTTATCCGCCCGGCGATGTGACGCGCGTGCATACCCCCGGCCTGTCGGAGATGCTCTGCGGTGCGTTCCGGCCCGGGCATTTCATCGGCGTGACCACCGTGGTCAACAAGTTTTTTAATCTGGTGCAGCCGGATGTCGCGCTGTTCGGGCTCAAGGATTTCCAGCAATTCACCATCATCCACCGCATGCTCGTCGACCTGTGCATGCCGGTGGAGCTCGTTGGCATCGAAACCGTGCGCGAAACCGACGGCTTGGCGATGAGCTCGCGCAACAGCCTGTTGTCGGCGGACGAACGTCAGCGCGCGCCGGCCCTGTATCGCGCGTTGTGCGCAGCGCGTGACGCGGTGGTTAACGGCGAGCGGGACATTGCCGCATTTGAACAGCGCGGCATGCAAGCGCTAGAACACGCAGGCTTCAAACCGGAATATTTCGCATTGCGTCGCGCGGCGGATTTGCAACTCGATGATGGCGTAACGCCGGAGTTGGTGATCCTGGCCGCCGCTTGGCTGGGTAATACCCGGCTCATCGACAACGTGACGGTGAACCGTTCCAAGGTCTGAGCATGTCTTTGAAAGATATGGAACGGGGGGGGAGAAAGATCAGGGTCAGGCTTGATTTGTTGCATTATTTATATCTGGCCTATTACCGCTTGCAGCCAGCCTGTTCCCTGAATTCCTTCGTGTATGCCCACCTCGGTAACTTCTCCATCGAACGCTTCTTGCTCACTTCTAAATGGAAGCGGGTTGTGCGACCGCTTTTTTCTCCAGCACCGCGCCATAGAATCCGTCGGTGCCGTGAGTGTGGGGGAACAGGCGCAAATCCGCGCCGGGCAGGATCAACGGAATCTGTAAGCGCGCCAAAATGTCGTTCACCGGCAGGCGCGCAAAATCGGAATGCTGGCGTAGAAACTCATCGACGATGTCTTCGTTCTCCGCGCGCAGCAGGCTACAGGTTGCGTAGACCAAGCGGCCGCCGGGTTTTACCAGGGTTGCTGCTGCGGCCAGGATATCGCGCTGCTGTGCGACCAGGGTCGATAAGTCAAGCTCGCGCCACTTGGTGTCGGGGTTGCGCCGCAGGGTGCCGGTGCCGGAGCAGGGTGCGTCGACTAGCACGCGATGGATGGTGCCGCGCAGGCGTTTGACTTGCGGGTCGCGTTCGGTTTTGATCAACTGCGCGCGCACGTTACTCAAGCTGGCGCGGCGCACGCGCGGCTTCAGGCGTTCCAGACGATGTGCGTGAATGTCGAACGCGTACAACGTGCCGGTGTTGTTCATTAGGTTGCCCAGGTGCAGGGTTTTGCCGCCGCCACCGGCGCAGAAATCCACCACGCGTTCCTTCGGCTGCGGCTCTAGCAGAAGTGACAATATCTGGCTCCCTTCGTCTTGTACTTCAAAGCGACCGCTTTGAAATGCCGGCGTTGCGAACAGCGGTTTCCGATCCGCGCGGCGCAAACCCTGTGGTGCGTACGGGGTGGTTTCTGCCATATAACCTTCGGCGTTCAGTTCAGCTTGTAATTGGGCACGGCTGGTTTTGAGGGTATTGGTGCGTAAGTCCACCGTTGCCGGGCGATTGAGTGCGTCAGCGAGTTGCAAGGCGTCAGACTCGCCCAATTGCTGAGTCAGGCTGTCCCACAGCCAATCGGGCAGGTTCGCGCGCACGGCGGCCGGCAGCGCGGCGCTGTCGGCGGTTTCGAGCCGGCGCAGTAAGCTGCGCACGCGGTCGTTGCGGTCGAGCCGCATGATAGCTTCAGCGCTCAACTCACCGTACAGGCGCAGGTAGGCGGCAACCAAATCTTCGGCGCCGATATTGCCGTCGCCGCACAAGGCATGCAGCACGCGCTTGTTGCGCAAACAGCCGTACACGGTTTCGGCCACATAGCCGCGATCATGGCTGCCCATTTCGCGATGTGCGCGAAAATACTGTTCCATGCGCTTGTCCGCCGGAGTGCGGCCGGTCAAAATAAGGCGCAGCAATTCACAGGCAAGTTCAAAGTGGGCGGGGCGAAACATGGGGGGTGCTTCCATTGGTGGGCGCCCATCTTACTTGAAAAATGTGCGCACGCGCGCGCCATTGTCGACTTTGAGGGAGGTGTATATGTATCGTTGGTTGTGGATGTGTATTACGTTAGCGTGGCTCGTGGTCGGCCCGATGACCTTCGCCGCCGACGGCAATGCCGCCGCCGGAAAAACCAAGTCGGCGTTATGCCAGAGTTGCCATGGCGCGAACGGCAAGAGCGTCGAGCCGAGTGTGCCGAATCTGGCCGGCCAGCATGTCGATTACATCCTTAAACAGATTTACGATTTTCAAATGGGAAATCGCAACGACTCGCGCATGAGTCCGATCGCCCACACCCTGGTGAACGCTCAAGATACGCGTGATATTGCCGCATATTTTTCCAGCCTGCCGACCATGCACGGCATCTTGGGGAAAAACGCGCAAGTGCCACGCGGCAAGCTCATTTACGACAACGGCATTCCCGCGCGCGGTATTGCTCCATGCATCCAGTGCCATGGGGTGAATGGCAAGGGCAACGAGCAAGGCATGGCGTTATTTCCGGTGGTCGGTGGTCAAAACAAGACCTACATCTTGAAGCAGTTTGACGATTACAAAACCGAAAAGCGCAATACTGACCCCTCCGGCGTGATGCTGGGGCTGATCAGGCAAATGAACAAAGAGGAGCTCGACGCGGTTGCGGAATATCTGGCGGGTATGTAGTGCGGTGTTATGCAGCGTGGTGCTGGGCGCCTGTGGACCGCGTCCGGCGGCCGTGGCTGTCGATCCCGGCAATGCCACCTTGGTGCAGCAGGGGCAGCCGCTGTACCAAACCCACTGTGCGCGTTGTCATGGCGCGAACCTCGAAGGCCAGCCCGACTGGCGGGTTCGCAAAGCCGACGGTCGCTTGCCCGCACCGCCGCACGACGACAGCGGCCACACTTGGCATCACCCCACGCCGATGTTGCTGGAAATCGTGAAGTTCGGACTGGTGCCGCCGAATGCGCCGGAAGGTTACGCCAGCGACATGCCGGCGTTCAAAAACATGTTGGACAATGCACAGATTGCGGCGGTGTTGTCATTTATCCAAAGCCGCTGGGGCGGGCAGGTGCGCAGCTTTCGCCGCGACAACAAGCTCGATGCGCCGCCGCCGTGAGTGCAGGGTCGTGACATGGCGTTGATCAGCATCGCTCCCGGCGTGCGCGTCGACGATAGCGCGTTTGAATTCAACTTTATTCGCGCGTCGGGGCCGGGCGGGCAAAATGTCAACAAGGTCGCAACCGCCGTCCAGTTGCGCTACGACAGCACGGCATTGCCAGCCGAGGTGCAGCGACGTCTGCCGACGTTTGCCGGAAAACGCCTGACCGCCGAGGGTGTGCTGATCATCGACGCACGCCGTCACCGCACCCAGGAGCGCAATCGCGCCGATGCGCTGGAACGCCTGTTCGAGGTGCTGCAGCGAGCCGCCGAAAAACCCAAACCCCGTATCAAAACCAAGCCCAGCAAAGCGTCGGTACAGCGGCGCCACGATGCCAAGCGCGAACGCGGAACACTCAAAACGCAGCGGCGTAAACGTGATCGCTCGGACGATTGATGCAGGTGTTTCAACTGCATCGTCGCGGTGTTTCTCCTGTGCTATGTTAGGCGCTCCCAAGATTTGGTTTTATACAGGACGGAAGCGATGCGTGTATCTCGAAGTTTGTTTGCAAGTGGTCTTGCGCTGCTGGTACTACTGACCAGCGGTTGCGGTGTCAATAATATTCCTACCTACGACGAAGCGGCCACGGCAGCATGGAGTCAGGTGTTGAATCAATATCAGCGCCGCGCCGATTTAGTGCCCAATCTGGTTGAAACCGTTAAAGGCTTTGCCAAGCAGGAGCAGGACGTGCTGACGGCCGTAGTGGAAGCTCGTGCCAAGGTCGGCAGCATGCAAATTCCCAAAGACATCCTGACCAACGAGCAGGCGTTCAAGCAGTTTCAGCAGCATCAGGATCAACTCGGCTCGTCACTCTCGCGCTTGTTGGTCGTGGTCGAAAAATATCCTGAGCTGAAGTCGAACCAGAATTTTTTGACGTTGCAGTCGCAGCTTGAAGGCACTGAAAACCGCATCGCCGTCGCACGCAAGGACTACATCGAGAGCGTGCAGCGCTACAACACGGAAATGCGCACCTTCCCCGGCCGCATCTGGAAAGGCATTCTGTATTCCGATCTGCAACCCAAACAAAACTTCAGCGCACCCGAGGCGGTGCAAGAAGTGCCGAAGGTGAAGTTCTGAGGTGGTCGCTGATCATCAGGTAGAGGCGCTGCATGCCGCGCCCGGCCGAAAATGGCAAGCCTCGGCCCTGCTAGTACTGTATTGGTTGGTCATCGGCGTTGCGCACGCCGCCCCCGAATTCCCTGCGCTTACCGGTCGGGTGGTGGATGAGGCAGGATTGTTGTCGGCGGCGACGCGTGAGCAACTCACGCAACTTTCCGAACAATATGAGCGCACCACTTCCAACCAGTTGGTGATCGTGACGGTGAAGTCGCTGCAAGGCTACCCGGTCGAAGACTACGGCTATCAACTGGGTCGCCACTGGGGCATCGGTCAAAAAGGCCGGAACAACGGCGTGCTGTTGATCGTCGCGCCCAACGAGCGCGAAGTGCGCATCGAAGTCGGCTACGGGCTGGAAGGCCAACTGACCGACGCGTTAGCAAGTCATATCATTCAAGGTCAAATCCTGCCCGCTTTCAAAAGCGGCGATTACGAAGGCGGCATCGTGGCCGGAGTACAAGCCATCGTCGCAGTCTTTGCCGGTGAAGCATTGCCTGCGGCGGCAGAAGCAGCAGCGGGCATCTCGGCGTCGCAGATGCCGATTCCTGCATTGTTAATTTTTGGTGTGGTGGTCGGGCAAATCCTGGCGATGTTTTTGTCGCGCATATTTGCGGGTACGCTGGCTGGAGTCATCGCGGCAGCCGTGGTCTGGTTCATCAGCGGCACCCTGTTGATGAGCGTGTTTGCTGCGATTGTGATCTTTATATTCGTCGCGCTGTCGGGTCGCGGCGGTGGTATATCGCGGATGGGTGGGGGCGGCGGTGGTTTCGGCGGCGGCGGGTTTTCCGGCGGCGGCGGTTCGTTCGGTGGCGGCGGCGCGTCGGGGCGATGGTAGGAGTGGTGAGCGGATTGCTCAACGGCCTGCGCCGGGATAATGTCAATACGAGGTATTTATTTAGGCGCCTTGCGCCAAGCGATGTGCGACCGACCGGCAGCTTTTTAGCAATTTGTTGACCAGCGCTTTGTCATGCAGCGCGCGGCTGACGGCGACGCCGCCGATCATCATCGCTGTGATGGCTAGGTTCAGGTCGGGGTCGCTCTTGGTCATGCGTTGTGGCCGATATTGATCGAAGAGTTTTATCAGGCCCTTGTATACGTCGGTGTACGCCTGCCGCACTTCGGGGTCGCTGCTGGCAACATCGGTGGCCAGAAACGCCAGCGGGCAGGGCGCGAGGGTCTCAACATGCGTGATGTCAAGATAGGCGTTTACGACGCGTGTGAACCAGCTCAGCTCAGTATCGTCGGCGTTTTTTTGCGCCACGATCTGCGAGTTCAGCGCGGCAAACTTCACCGCTTCCGCATACAGCGTGCTCTTCGATTTGAAGTGCGCGTAAAACGCCCCGCGCGTCATGCCGGCTTCGGCCATCAGCATGTCGATGGAGACGTTCGCAAAGCCTTTGCGCGAGAACAGGTTCATCGCGCTGCGTAAAATTTGTTCCTTGCTGTTTTGTTTATGCTTGGCTGAATACGGCAAGGTGATGTGCTCCTGAATATGTTGTTGAACATATATTGAATTCAAATAGCATCGTTAATCAAGCCTGAGCGCCAAATTAAAGCGCGCAGGTTCTAACAATTCCGGCACCGCCGGACATCAAATTATTCAGACAGGAGCCGTGTATGAAAAAAAATCATTCCGTTTTTGAAATTGGAGCGCTGGAAAACATCGACCAATATGCATTCAGCACCAAGGTGTTGCCGTCGGCGGTCAAGGGTAAGAAATTTTTAAAAGACGATTTGGCGTTGACCGGCATGGAAGTCTCGTTCAATAAATTTCCTCCCGGTGCAGCCATGCCGTTTTCTCACCAGCATCGCGAACACGAGGAGGTGTACTTGTTCCTGAAAGGCCGGGGTCAGTTTCAAATCGACGGGCAAGTGATCGACGTCAAAGAGGGCACGGCCATCCGGGTTGCGCCGGAGGGCGTGCGCGCGTGGCGGAATAATTCTGATCAGGATTTGTACTACGTTGTCATTCAGGCCAAAGCGAATTCACTGCCCAAAGGAACGATTGAAGACGGTGTAGCCGTGGATCAAAAGGTGACATGGAAAAATTAGTGGTTAGTGGGAGGCGCGCCGCTTATTGACTGAACGGGAATACATCGGGATTTACGATACGATTTTTATCGTTAGACTGTTTGCGTGAAACACACCACGTTGGCGCAAGAACTGGCGACGCTGTATCCCGCGATCTACTTGCGGCTGCATGCGCGCTGGCAGAAAGATGAGCAGCGACCCACGGCTGAAGCGGTGGCGGTGCTCACGCATCTGGAGTTGTCTGGGCCGCTGACGGTGACGGAGGCGGCCCGGCATTTTCAGCGTGCGCAATCGGCCATGAGTGAATTGATCGACCGGTTGCAAGCGCATGGTCATGTGGAGCGCATCCGCGATACGCGCGACCGGCGCCGTACCTTGGTGTGGATGACACCAGCAGGTGTTGACAGTTTGCAGCGCAGCCGTCAGGTGCTGGATGTGGAACTGTTGGCGCGCTGCATCGAGCGCATGGGCGCGCGTGAGCGTCGTGAGTTGGTCACAGGACTGCGTGCGTTGGTCGCAGCCGCCGATGCGGAAATAAACACCCAGAGGAGCAAGCTATGAGTGGAACCGATCAATGTCAAAGTTGCGGGATGCCGCTTGAGAGCGGAATCTATTGTTCGTACTGCGTCGATGCGCAAGGCAATTTGCAAAGTTTCGAGGAGCGCTTCGAGCGCATGGTGCAGTGGGCGGCGCGCCGGGAGCCGGGCTTGACACGCGCCGCCGTTGAACAGCGCACGCGCGACTACATGCGCACGCTACCCGCGTGGCGTGATCATCCAAAATTAAAAACGTGACGGTACCGGCCGGATATTCAGGCACGCCCTTGCCCAAGAAGCTGGGCATCCAGCCGGGGATGAACTATCTGGTGATCAACGCACCGCCGGAGTTGCAGGCGTGGTTGGGTGAGTTGCCGGCAAATGCGCACGTGGTGGCAGAGGCGTCGCCGCCGTTTATCGCGCTGCATGTGTTCGTGACCGAGAAAAAAGAATTGACGCGCGTGCTACGGCATTACCGGCGGCGGCTCGATCCTGCCGGGTTCATCTGGGTGTCGTGGCCCAAAAAAGCCGCCAAGGTAGCAACCGACGTTACCGAAGACGTGATTCGTGCCGTCGCCTTGCCGCTGGATTATGTCGACATCAAAGTTTGCGCGGTGAGTGAGGTGTGGTCGGGGTTAAAGCTGGTAATACGCAAGGAAAAGCGAGGCGTTTAACGGCCGAATGGCAGACCCTCTCCACTCAATTATGACAAACGATGTGTGGAATTCATTGAAGTGACAGGCTCCGCCAAAACTCACGAATTAACTGCGAGCACTTTAGGTCGTTCCGCAGATAGACATGCTCGGGGTGTATACCTCCATTATTGGTTAGTTCCTGTTTGATCATTTGTAGATCGGCCTGCGATATGCCATGCGCTGTTGCATACACAGGACAAACTCTTACTTTGGCCCCATCGGCAAGGCCGGGGAAGAGAAGTTCAATATTTAGGCGATGGAATGCGAATCCGAGAAAGGCAATTCGGCAGGAGTTGGACAGCGCGCCTCTTATTGCCGAGATGTTGCTTGTATTAGCGTCAATCCCCTCGGTGAATGTTCGAAGTTCACCCGCGAGTGCGAGCAATTGCTTTGGGCTGGGTGTAGCACCAAAGTCAAACCCTCCCTTTTGATCTTGCCAAGGCAGCTTTCCAACGGTTCCGTATGGATGATGTATTTCCAAGTTGGACAACACTGCCGCTGCTTCTTCGGGCTTCAAGTCATAGTAGTTTTGAAGGGCAGAATACAAGTAGTGCTCGATGCATCTATCATAGTTGAAGCAAATAATTACAACTTTTGAAAGTCTTTGAGGTAGGTCGGCTTGCTGGCAATTCTCAGTTAATAGCTGGAAAAACGTGTGGAACCAAGTTGTCTCTAGACCAGAGAAGTCCAGCTTGTTGTTAATGTTTCCGCGAGCAATTTGCAGGTGGCTATTGGATTCGGCCGCGAGAATGCTGCGGGCGATGGCCAATTTTCCGCATAACGCGATCTTCTCATCGGAACGGTGTGAGTCTATGAAGTTGTCAATCGAGATCGCTTGAGGCATTGCATCGCGAATGCGCCATGCTGCGTGCAGGTACGGATTAATGCCGCCCCTGCCAGGGGCGGATGCCGCGAGAATATGGAAGGCGTCGTTGATGACATTGTCGCCACCTGGCATTCTTCCTCCTTTGCCGTAGCGTATATCGAGCGCGCTTGCAATTTGCTGCTTCAACTCTGCGCCAACAGGGAGGTTGGCCTCTTTACTCGCTCCAGCGCCAACGACCAGAACAAGGGATTTTTCGGAAGGATGGCTAGACATAACCGTAATGATCTCACGAACGCTGGGTTTATCAACCCAGCCTACAAAATGCGGAGGTCGCCTTTGAGCCGCATTTTGCCGTTCCCTGCTCTAGGTGATTCGTCGACTTAATCAAGCTTCACCGCCCGCAACTTCTCCGCAGCGTCTTCCGGGCTCACGGTGTTGACAAATAATCCCGAGCCCAATTCAAAGCCAGTGGGGATGCTGGTGCGCGGGCAGATTTCCAGGTGCCAGTGGTAGCTGGCGGCGCAGTCGGCGTAGCCAGGGCCGTGTGGCAGCGAATGCAGAAAATAGTTGTACTGTGCGCCGCCCAGTACTGCGTCGAGGCGGGCCATGGTGCGTTGCAGTACGCGCGCGAAGTCAGCGAGGTCGTCGGTGCTGGCGCGCAGGTAATCGGCTTGGTGTTGCAGCGGCAGAATGTGCACTTCCCATTCGTAGCGGCTGGCGAACGGTTTAATGGCGATGAATTTCTTGCCGCGCTCGACCACGTATTGGCCGACGTTGATTTTGCGGCGCACTTCGCCGGTTTCACGCGCATAGAGCGTGGCTTCGAACGTGAGTGCTTCGTCGATCAGCGCGCAAAATATGCAGTGGTGATTTTTTTCGAAGAACGCGCGGCTGTGGACCACCTCGGTCTGGACATTTTCCGGCACCACCGGCGTGGCGATGATCTGGCTATGCGTATGCGGAATGCTGCCGCCGGCCGCCGCGCCGAAATTTTTGAAGGCCAGCACGTAGCGAATGCGTTCGTCCGAGCGGTAAAGCTGCTGCACGCGTTCCTGATAGGCGCCGAATAATAATGCGATGTGCTCCGCACTCATTTCTTGTAGCGCAATACCGTGTTGATGATGGTCGATGATGACTTCATGGCGGCCGTAGCCGTCGATGGTGTGTTGCAGGCCGAACGAGAAATTCGGTTGCTGTTGATCGTCGCCCAGCACCGGATACAAATTCTCGACGATGCGGATCGCCCAATCCGGTTGCTCGGGATAGCGCACGATTTGCGGCGGCGTCATGTGTTCGTTGCCGCGACAAAACGGGCAGGTCTCGACATGGTGGCGAGTGTCGCGCGCAGCCGGCGCTTCGGCTTTTTTCGGCCGCAGGCCGCGTGCGGTCGCGACCAGCACCGACTCGCTTGGCACAATCGGATTGATGCGGATTTCGCGGATCGGTTTGGGTGTATCAGACATAAAAATTAATCCTTTCAGGGTGTGGCAAAAAACCTAAACGCAAAGACACGCCGGCGCAAACGGATAAAAATTAATGCCGGGATAATATGATGCAGCAGCACGGCGATTTTGTGCGTGTGGTGCCGGTGCGCTAAAACGTCCGACCGAGAAACAAATAAAACATGTAGTTGCCGCCGTCGCTGAGTCCGTAGGCAAAATACAGCGGACCCACGCTGGTATCGGCGCTGGCAAACAACGAGATCGACTTGCGCACATCGGTGAGCGCAACATCCACACGCCGGTCCCACACGTTGCCTGCTTCCAACGAGGCGCCGAAATACAGGCCGTTGCCTGCCGCTTTGGGCAAATGACCGACGCGTTCGTAATACACCAGACGACCGAAAGCCAGATATTTGCCGCTGAGTTGTGCAGTGTGGTAACCGGATAAATATTGAAACCCGCCCAGTGTAAACAGGTCGTAAAACGGTAGTTGGTTATTGAGATTAGTGCCCAGTTCCGCGCTGGCGAACATGGTGTGGGTGTTGTAAGTGAAGGCGGTCAACCAGTTAATGTCAATCTTGTCGTAGGTGGTGTCGGCGCCCAGTTCCTTGCGTGCCATAAACAGGCGGCTATGCAACAGGATGCCGTTGCGCGGAAAGTTCACGTCATCAATACGGTCATAGGCGACGCTGGCGGTGTACGCGCCCTGGCGAATATTGAATTCCGGTAGACCGGTGGCGCCCACGCGCGGCGCGGCCTTGACCCAATCGCGTAACAAGCCAAAGCGGATTTCGCCGTGTTTACCCAATTGCAGGCCGGTGTCGAAGCCGACCTCGGAGGTCTTGGTTGCGTATTGTGCAACGCGGCTATCGCCGTCGTAGACATCGCGGGTGTCCTGATTGTATTGCGCATGCGGGGCGACAAACCACACGCTGAATGGGTCCAGAGGTTGATAAAATTCCGTGAATACTTTGCGCGTGCGTCCGATACTGAATTCATTTTTCCATTCGCCGCCCAAGGGGTTGACCCAGGTGCGGGTGTAATTGATTAAAATGTTAGAACGGTTGTCGCCTTCGAAGTCGTCGCTCAGATTAAAACCGAAACGCAGGTAGTTCGGCCCCCAGGATTTTTCCTGCGCCTCGATTTGCAAGCCTTCGCCGGCCTCGGTGTGCAGCACGCGAAAATTCACGCGTTCGAAGTCGCCCAGATCATAAATACGCGTCAAATCGTCGCCCAGCGTCTCGATGTCCAATAGTCCGCCGGGGGTGGTTGCCAGGCGCCGGGCAATGATCTCCTCGGAGACACGCTCGGGCTTGTCGATATTAATGAAATCCACGCGCGCCAACGCTGCCAGTTTGGTGCGCTGGCGGCGCAGGTAACGGGTGTACTCCTTGGGCGCGGCGCTAAGATTACGCAACAACGGCGCTTGCGCCGTCGCCGCTGTGGTGCCGGCGGCGACGGCTTCCGTGCCACGTTCAAATTGCATGGTGCCGATCGCGGAGAGGTCGGGCGTGATCAAAATATCGTCGCCGTGCAGTTGCATTAATTGCTGTTGATTGGTCTTCAGCGACAGCAGCGACAGCGTCTGGTCAGAAATGTCAACAATAGACTCCAATTGTTGGCGGTTGAGCAGCGGTGCAGAAATATTCACCGCGATGATGATATCCGCGCCCATGGCACGTACGGTATTCACCGGCACGTTCGCCGACATGCCGCCGTCCACCAACAGCCGGCCACCGATTTCCAGCGGCGAAAAAACACCGGGCACGGCCATGCTGGCCTGCATCGCTGCCGCCAGATCGCCGCTGCCCAGCACCACCGGCGCGCCGGTTTCAATATCGGTGGCCACCGCCCGAAACGGCACCGCGAGGCGATCAAAATCGGTGACGCCCGCCGCGCGCAGCGTGGCTGAGCGCAAAAAGAATCCGACCTTCTGCCCGGCGATCAGTCCGCGCGGAAAAATCGGCCGGAAACCACGCATGCCTAACTCCACCGGAAAGAGATAATTGCGGTCGTTTTGCTTGCGTCGGTAGGAAAGCTCGCGGCGCGCAAGCCGGTCGGACAACATGTCGTCCCAGTCGATGCCAACGATGCGCGCTTCAATCTGGTCGGGTGTCAATCCCGCCGCGTACATGCCACCGATCACCGCGCCCGAGCTGGTGCCGGCGATGTAGTCGATGGGCACGTTCAATTCTTCCAGCACTTTGAGCACACCGATATGGGCCAACCCGCGCGCGCCGCCGCCACCCAAGGCCAAACCAATTTTAGGCCGATGTTGCGGCGCTTCGGCTGTGACTGCCGGAGCGATTTGCGCATAGACCAGCAGCGCGAAAAAACTGCACAGCAGATTTCGTTGCAGGAATCGGCACGCGGTTTTTTTGCGTTTGATATTTGGGTATGACGGCCGCATCGGTATTTGCATTTCGCGAAGCATGGCTCGCGTCAGGCGCCAATGCAATGCGCACGCGCGCCTGACCATGCGGCGTCGATGCGCGTGAATTGCATCACGCCTAAACTTGGGGTCGCACCGTACTATGCGCTATGCTTTGCCGCGATCAGGTTGTCCAGTCGCGTGCGATGCGCTCCACCTCCAACGACTTACACTTGTAAGTGTTTCAAGCAAGGAAATGATGCGAGCATTCCGACTTCTGGTATGGGCGGTGACCTTGTGCATGATCGCGCCGCTTGCGCACAGCGAAGCTGCGCAAGAAGGCGTGGCAGCGCCTAGTGGTCAGATGACGGCCACAGCGGGTAAACAAAACGTGACGCTGACTTGGCCGCAAGTCGCCGATGCGGTGTGGTACAACCTTTACTGGCAGCGTGTCGGAACGAACCCGGGTAGCACTAATAAAATTGTCCACGCCACCTCCCCGTATGTGCACGAACGCTTGGCATCGGGCGCAACTTACCTGTATTGGATCAAGGTCGGCAACACCGGCGGCGAGCATGACACCGGCCTGACGGCGACCGTAACGCTGGCGCCGGGACGGCCGCAAAACGTGGATCTTCAGGCCACGGCGCAGGCGGTGTCGTTGCAATGGGAGCCGGTGTCGGGCGCGCAGCACTACCGCATTTATTGGAACAGCGGTGGAAAAGTCACGACCAGCGCCCCGGTCATCACGGCGACCCAGGCGTCATATATCCATCAGAACCTGCGCCCCGGCGGGCGCTATTTTTATCGCGTTGCGGCGCAAAACGATGGCGGCGAAGGCGACTTGTCGCGCGAAGTGTCGGTGCAACTGACCAGCGCAGCACCGGTCATTACGTCGGTGCTGGCCGGGGAGAGCGATGCGACGATTTCCTGGCCGCTGGTCGCCGCCGCCGAGTTGTATCATCTGTATTGGAATACCAGCGGGGGCGTGAGCACCAGCGACAAAAAAATCGAGTATGTCTCATCGGCGTTTATTCACCCCGGCCGGGCACGTGGAACCACGTATTACTACCGCCTCAGTGCGCTGAATCTCGCCGGCGAAAGCGAGCTGTCGCCGGAAGTCAGCGTGACATTTCCGCCACTGGCGCCGGTGCTGCAAGTGCGTAATGACAGCGAGCATGTGTTTCTGGATTGGGCCGCTGTCAATGGCGCCAGCAGCTATCACGTGTATTGGGACACGCATCCCGGCGTGTCCAGTACCTCCCGCAAGGTTACCGAGGTGACGTCGCCGTTCGCGCCGCCTGATTTGCACGCGGGGGAAACTTATTACTATCGGCTGGCGGCAGCCAACGCGGGCGGCGAGGCACTGTCGGTGGAGATCGCGGCAGCCTTGCGTCCGGCGGTTCCAGTCATCGGCCAGTTCGACAAGGGGACTCGCCAGATCACCTTGCAGTGGGCGCCGGTCGTTGGTGCGCAGAGCTACACGCTGTACTGGAACACCCACGGCGACGTTAACGTCACCGACAATAAGGTCATGAGCGTGATATTTCCGTGGGTGCACGCCGACCTGAGTAACGGTGTGACTTACTATTATCGTCTGGCGGCAAAAAATATCGGCGGCGAAAGCGCGTTGTCACCGGAGGTGCGTGTCGTCATGCCGCCGGACATGCCGAAGATCGCCGCTGCGCAGGGTGGTGATAAGCAAGTGAACTTGCGCTGGGACGCGGTGCCGTCGAGCGTGCTTTACACCGTGTATTGGAATACCAGCGGCGACGTCAGTGCGCGCGACGAAAAAGTCACGACCAAAGACCTTAGCTGGACGCACGCGGCGTTGCGCAACGGCAGCAAATATTATTATCGGGTGTCGGCCAGCAATGACGGTGGTGAAAGCGCTCTGGCGCCGCAGGTCGCCGCCACGCTGGTACCCGATGCGCCGCGTTCTGAAATCGCGGCCGTCGGCGAGCGTCAGGTGACGCTGCGCTGGAACGCGAGCGAAGGCGCCACGGCGTATCACGTATATTGGAACACCAGCGGCAATGTGACGACGCGCGATAAAAAATTCGCCGGGGTCACGTCGCCGTTCGTGCACGAACCGTTGCGCAAGGGCGAAACGTATTTCTATTTGGTGACGGCCGCTAACGAAGGCGGTGAAGCGGCGTCGACACCGTTGCAAGCGACCTTGGTGCCGGAAACTCCTGGATTGCCGGTGGTGCTGGGCGGCGACAAACAAATCACGCTCAGTTGGACCGCAGTGAACGGCGCGGTTGAATACCGCATTTACTGGAATGCCAAAGGCGAGGTTGCCGCCACCGACGCGCATTTGGACGTCAGCACCTCCAGCGTGGTGCACACCGGTGTGGCGAACGGCGGCGTGTATTTTTATCGCATTGCGGCGCGCAACGCGGGCGGCGAGAGCCCGCTGTCGACCGAAATAAAAGTCACGCTGGCGCCGGATGCGCCGCTGGTCGCAGCGCCGGTAGGTGGCGACAAGCAGGTGACGCTGAGCTGGGAACGCGTGGCCGGCGCGACTGCGTATAACATTTACTGGAATTCCGCAGGCGCGGTGATCAGCAAAGATCAAAAAATTTCGGCGGCCACGGCGCCGTATATTCATAAGGATCTTGCCAACGGCTTGACGTACCACTATCAAGTGACGGCAGTGAATGCCGGCGGTGAAACCGCTGCCGCGCCGGTGCAGGTGACGCTCATACCGGATGCTCCGGCGGTCGGCAGCGCCAGTGCCGCCGACAAGCAAGCCACGCTGCAGTGGAACGTGGTGCCGGGTGCAACCGGTTACACCGTGTATTGGAATACGCGCGGTAACGTGACCGAGCGCGACGCCAAGCTGGATGCACTCAAGGCGCCGCTGCCACACACCGGGTTGGCGAACGGCGGAAGCTATTACTACCGCATCAGTGCGCGCAATGCCGCCGGCGCCAGCCCGCTATCGCAGGAGTTCAGTGTCACGCTGGCGCCGGATGCGCCGGTGCTGCAAACCGCGCAAGGCGGTGATCGTGTCGTCAACTTACGCTGGACGCCGATGTTCGGTGCGACCGGATATCGGGTCTACTGGAATACCACCGGCAAGGTCACCAGCAAGGATGAAAAACTAACCAGTACCGAAGCGGCGTTGACCCACAGCGCGTTGGTGCGGGGCATGACATATTATTATCGCATCGCGGCGGTTAACGACGGCGGCGAGACCTTGGCGCCGGAATTTTCCGTCACGCTGGCGCCGGACGCGACCGCGCTTTCAAATCTGAAGGGTGCCGACAAACAGATTACCCTGGCGTGGAAAACCTCCAACGGCGCGACTGAGTACCATATTTACTGGAATACCACCGGTAACGTCACGAGCAAAGACGCCTTGCTGAAGACCAGTGCTGCGTCGTTGCTGCACGCGAATATCAGTAACGGAAAAAAATATTTTTACCGCATCGCAGCCAGCAACGCCGGTGGTGAGAGCGAGCTGTCGCCGGAAGTCTTTTTGACCTTGGCGCCGGATGCGCCGGTCATCAACGTGACGATTGGCGAGGACAAACGCATCACCTTGGGTTGGACGCAGGTGCCGGGCGCGGAGTCTTACACGGTGTACTGGAAACTCGCGACCGGTGTTGACACTAAATTTAGTAAAGTTCCCAACGCCGTTGCACCCTACGTGTTCAACGGGTTAACCAATAACAGCAAGTACGCGTACCGGGTGGCGGCGGTGAATGTCGGTGGCGAAGGTTTTATGTCCGAGCAACGGGTGGTCACGCCGCATAACAAGCGCCTGTCCGGCCTGTTTCCCGACGCCGGGTTACAGCAATGCATCAATGGTGAAGCGGCGATTAACGGCTGGGTGTATGGCGACGAAGTAGCCGGTATCCTGGTTTGCAACGAGCTGGATATCGCTAATTTGTCGGGCCTGGAATGGCTGGAAAATGTCACGAACCTGTCGCTGCGTAGCAACCGTATCGACGACCTGAACAAGCTGAGCGGGCTCACCGGTCTGAGCTATCTGGCGTTAGACGCCAATCGCATCGCCAATCTCAAGCCGCTGGCTGCGCTCACCAAGCTGACTTACCTGTCGCTCAGTGGTAACCCGGTCAGCGATATCAGCCTGTTGGCCGGGCTGACGGCGCTGACCAGTTTGTATCTGAATGACACCAAGGTCAGCAACTTGGCGTCGTTGGCGGGCCTATCGAACGTGGTCTACCTGTCGGTGTACAACAGTGAAATTGTCGATGTGCGGCCGCTTGCGGGCTTGACCAATATCGAGCGTTTGTACTTGGGCGGCAATCGCATTGTCGATGTGGCGCCGCTTGCGACGCTGACCAATTTGACGGAGCTGGATGTGTCCAGCAACGAATTGGGTGGCCAGGGAGTGGGGCACGTGAATGCGCTGGAGGTGTTGAAGAACGCGCGCTTGTTGCAAGTGGGCGGGAATGCCGCGCTGTCCTGCGCCGATGCCACCCGCTTGATTACGCGCTTGAATTCACCGCCTGTCGACCTCGACGGCATTGTCACGAATGTTGACCTGCCGGTGGACGGAGAGAACTGCGTTAATCCGTAACTCGATGGATACAGTCGATGAACGGGTGAAGGTCGTTTGACTTGCGCTGTTGACGTGAGGCAAGGGCAGGGGAGGGGTTGAAGTGTGTGAGTTTCGTTAGACTCAGCTCAAAGGGAATGAATACTTCTTTAGGGTCACATCTACCGTATCGTTTCGCACCCACCCCTCCTCGAAAATGAGGAGGGGTCAATAACTTCGTGCTTAACCTGACCGCTGGATTACAACAACGGCACGATCATCAGCGCGACGATGTTCATGATCTTGATCAGCGGGTTGATCGCCGGGCCGGCGGTGTCCTTATAGGGATCGCCGACGGTATCGCCGGTGATCGCCGCCTTGTGGGCATCCGAACCCTTGCCGCCATGATTACCGGTTTCGATGAACTTCTTGGCGTTGTCCCAGGCGCCGCCGCCGGTGGTCATGGAGATGGCGACAAACAAGCCGGTGACAATCGATCCGACCAGCAAGCCACCCAATGCCTGTGAGCCCAGCAACAAGCCGACCGCTACAGGCGTTAACACCGGCAACAACGCCGGCAGCACCATTTCTTTGATGGCCGCGCGCGTCAGCATGTCCACTGCGGTGGAGTAATCGGGTGCCTGCTCACCGGTCATGATGCCGGGAATTTCGCGGAACTGGCGCCGCACCTCGACAACCACCGACTGCGCCGCGCGCCCGACCGATTCCAAGGCCATCGCGCCGAAGAAATACGGCACCAAGCCGCCGATGAACAGGCCGATAATGACATTAGGGTTGGACAGATCAAAACTCGTGGTCTGGTTTAAATGGTGGTTCAGTTCGCGAGTGTAGTCGGCGAACAGCACCAGCGCGGCGAGACCGGCCGAACCGATGGCGTAGCCTTTGGTGACGGCCTTGGTGGTGTTGCCCACCGCGTCCAGAGTGTCGGTGGTTTCACGCACGGCCGGTTCCAGATTAGACATTTCGGCAATACCACCGGCGTTGTCGGTCACTGGGCCGTAAGCATCGAGTGCGACGATGATGCCGGTCATCGACAACATTGAGGTGGCTGCGACCGCGATGCCATACAAGCCCGCGAAGTGGAACGCCACGTAGATACCGGCGCACACCACCAACACCGGTGCTGCGGTGGAGCGCATCGACAACGCCAATCCCGCGATGATATTGGTAGCGTGTCCGGTGACAGAGGCTTCTGCCACAGCGCGCACCGGCCCGTATTCGGTGGCGGTGTAGTACTCGGTGATGACAATTAACAAGGCGGTGACCGCGAGCCCAACCAAGGCGGCGCTATAAAGTGCGGCCGTCGTGAGTTCGGGCACGCCGCCCATAACCCAATTTGTCACCGGATAAAACGCCGCCGCCGACAGCACGCCGGCGGCAATCACGCCGCGATACAGCGCGTTCATCACCTTGCGGTTGGCGCCGATTTTGACAAAGAACGTGCCCAGCACGCAGGCCAGCACCGACACGCCGCCCAGCACCAGCGGATACAAGGCCGCTTCGGCAGCATGTTGCGGGAACATCGACACGCCCAGAATCATTGCCGCGATGATGGTCACGGCGTAGGTCTCGAACAAGTCCGCCGCCATGCCGGCGCAGTCGCCGACATTGTCGCCGACGTTGTCGGCAATCACCGCCGGATTGCGTGGGTCGTCTTCCGGGATGCCGGCCTCGACTTTGCCGACCAAGTCGGCGCCTACGTCCGCACCCTTGGTGAAAATACCGCCGCCCAGGCGCGCGAAGATGGAAATCAGCGAACCGCCGAAAGCGAATCCGACCAGCGGTGCCAGATCCGGCATGCCCGCCCCGCCCAGCGTGGTCAGCAGTGCGTAAAATCCAGCCACACCCAGCAAACCCAGGCCGACCACCAACATGCCGGTGATGGCCCCGGCGCGAAACGAAACGCTCAGGCCGGCATCAAGCCCACGGCGCGACGCTTCGGCGGTGCGCACATTGGCGCGCACCGACACGATCATGCCGATATAACCGGCCGCTCCCGATAGCACCGCGCCCAGCGCAAAGCCTGCCGCAGTGAGTTTCCCCAACCCCAAAAAAATCACCACGAATAATAGCGCCCCGACCATGCCGATGGTGGTGTATTGCCGATGCAGGTAGGCAGACGCGCCATCTTGAATGGCACGAGCGATTTGCCGCATGCGGTCATTGCCGTCCGGCAAGGACATCACGTAATAAGTGGAGATGAGACCATACAGCAAGGCAACGATGGAGCATGCAAGAGCAAATACGAGTCCAGCAGACATGAATATTCTCCTTTGGTGGCTTGTAATAAATTTGCAACGCCGAGTCTGGCGCGGTCTTGTGCGTATATCTATTGAGGTTTTCCTATGCCCGAATCCGCTTGTTTGATTGGCGCGACAAAATTTTGTCTACACGGAAGAATTGGCCTTCGGTAAAATCCGTTTACAAAAAACTGACTGTGAATGAGTGTAGGTCATGTCTCAACACATGGTGTTGACATTCTATAAATTTGTACGCCTGACGGACTGCGCCGCACTGCGCGCGCCACTGCTGGAAGTGTGTCTGGCGCACGGCGTCATCGGCAGCATTTTGCTGGCGCAGGAAGGCATCAACGCCACCATCGCCGGTTCGCACGCCGGCGTCGCCGCTGTGTTGTCATTTTTGCGCGCTGACCCGCGCCTGGCCGATGTGCATTGCAAGCAATCAGCAGCGCGCGCACGGCCGTTCGGTCGTATGAAAATACGTCTGAAAAAAGAAATTGTCACGCTTGGTGTTGACGGTGTCGATCCCACGCGTGCGGTGGGTGAATATGTTCCCGCCGCGCAGTGGAACAGTTTGCTTGCAGAAGAAGGCGTGCTGCTACTCGACACCCGTAACGTTTACGAAACCGCGTTGGGTGGATTTGAACGCGCTGTCGATCCCGGTATTGCCACGTTTCGACAGTTTCCGGATTACGTGCGCCGCTCGCTTGCTCCCACCACGCACAGCAAAGTTGCGATGTATTGCACCGGTGGCATCCGCTGCGAAAAAGCCAGCGCCTTCATGCTCGATCAGGGTTTCAAAGATGTGTACCACCTGCACGGCGGAATTTTAAACTACCTCGAACACATTCCCGCAGCGGACAGCCGCTGGCGCGGCCGTTGTTTTGTGTTCGATGAGCGTGTGGCGCTGGGGCAAGGCTTGGTGGAGACACCGGTTGTGGACCGTTAGAGCCTGTTCAAGGTTTCTTTGGGGCACCCACTGTGCAAGTGCCGCCGATAGGCTTGCCTTTTTTAGAACAGCCGCGTCCCGCTTGCTTATTAAATGGCTAACTGTAGAAGGATGCTGCTGCAGCCAGCGATGGACTGAAGTTTTTTCGATCTGTAATCTAGGCACAGTAGCATTTGACGGTCGTGTAAAAAAATAACCTGGGAGGAAGAGTGATCATGATAAGCACCAGCAAAAAATCAGCACCGAAAAAGAAAGTGACCGCTGCGCGCCCGAAGCGTGCTGCAAGCCCGGCGCGCCAAGTGCGGGTGTTGGTCGCCACGCGCAAAGGCGCCTGGATTTTTCACGGCGATGCGGCGCGCAAAACCTGGCGAAGCGACGGGCCGCACTTTCTCGGCCACATCATCAATCACTTGGTGCTCGACCCGCGTGACGGTCGCACGCTGCTGGCCGCAGCCAAGACCGGGCACCTTGGTCCCACGGTATTTCGCTCCACGGATCGCGGCCGCACCTGGAAGGAAGCCGCCAAGCCGCCCGCCTTCGCAAAGGCGCCTGACGGTGACAAAGGCCGCGCGGTCGATCACACCTTCTGGCTCACGCCCTGCCACGCGAACGAACCGAACGCGTGGTACGCGGGCACTTCGCCGCAGGGTTTGTTCCGTTCCGACGACGGCGGCGACACCTGGACGCCGTTTTCCGTCATCAACGACGACCCGCAATACCGCGCTTGGATGGGCAGCGTGCAGGATGGCACGCCCGATGGGCCGAAGCTGCACTCGATCATCGTTGACCCGCGCGACCCCAAGCACCTGTACTTCAGCATGTCGGGCGGCGGTGTGCATGAAACCCTCGACGGCGGGCGAAGCTTTGCAACCCTGGTGAAAGGCATGGAAGTGGTCGGTGGATTTGATTCGGCCAATATCGCTTTTCACGATCCGCATTGCGTGCGCATGTGCCCGAGCAACCCGGACCGCTTGTACCAGCAGAATCACTGCGGCATCTACCGCATTGATCGGCCGTCGAACGAGTGGACACGCATCGGCAACAACATGCCCAAGCGCGTTGGCGACATCGGCTTTCCGATAGTGATCCACCCGCGCGATGCCGACACTGCGTGGGTTTTCCCGATGGACGGCCAGAGCGTGTGGCCGCGCACCAGCCCGGAAGGCAAGCCTGCGGTGTATGTCACCCGCAACGGCGGCAAGCGCTGGCAGCGCCTCGATGTCGGTCTGCCCGAAACTCAGGCGTGGTGGACAGTGAAGCGCCAGTCCATGACGGCAGACACGCAAGATGCCATCGGCCTGTATTTTGGAACCACCAGTGGCGAGCTGTGGATGAGCCGCGACGAAGGCCAGCGCTGGACGTGCATCGCGCGCAATCTTCCTGAAATCTATTCGGTGGAAGTCGCCGAGGGATGATCGATGAAGGTGCTGATCCCAAGCTCGTTGCAGTCTTACACCAAGGCGTCGGAGGTTGACGCAAGTGGCGCGACGCTTGCCGAGCTGCTGGCTGATCTCGACCGGCGTTATCCCGGCTTGCGCTTTCGCGTGGTTGACGAACAACACCAGATGCGTGGGCAGATGCGTTTTTTCGTTAACGGCGAACAGGTGTTCGATTTAAGACACCCGCTGCTCCCCACCGATGCGGTGTATCTGGTGCAGGCTTTGAGTGGCGGGTGAGTGTGATTCGGCTGCGTCGTGTTGTTAGTATCGATCAGGCCGCTGGGTGTCAGGAGAGTTTTCGTAATGATTGAGCGTATCTACATCCGTTCGACCTCAGGCAGTTCGCAACTGGCACAGGACAGCGTAGTTGCCGTTGCCAACTCTGGCATCGAAGGTGATCGCAACTTTGCGCGCCATGATTATCCAGGGCAAAACATCACACTCATTGAAGCCGAGGAAATCGAAGCTTTTTCCCGGGAATACGCACGTCTACCCGATCTCGCCATGACTTATCGGAACCTTGTAACTCGCGGGGTGCGACTGAACGCACTGGTCGGAAAGGAATTCAGCGTCGGGAGTGTCAGGTTAAAGGGTGTTGAGCTGTGTGAACCGTGCTTGCATTTGGGTACGCTACTGGCTTCTGCCGAGCTTACTCCGGCAGCGGTCGTCAAACGGTTTCTCCATCGTGCCGGCCTCCGGGCAGACATTCTCTCAAACGGCCTGATCAAACGCGGCGCAGCGGTAACCATTGACGCTTAACACTTGCGCTCTGAGCGCGCCAACCCTATTTGGCTTCGTGCTGCTTGCGCCAATCCCAGGGTGCAATCGCATTTTCATCGCGCCACAAGCCCAGACTTTTTTCTTTGGCGTGCGCTTGCGCGCTGGTGTAGCGGCCGGTGTCGTTGCCGCTGACATTCACTGAAAGTGTGCTGGTCGCCCACGCCGAACCGGTGCGCAGTTGCAGTTGGTTGATGTCGCCGTTGTTGAGCAATACCTTGGCGATCAACGCGCCGTCTTTGCCGGTCTTGTGCCACATCAGCACCACATTCTTTTTTAGAATGCGGCGCTCCAGATGTTTTTTCGAAGCCTCGCCGTAGGGCTGCCCGGCTTCCGGCGCATCGATACCGTCCAATTGCACGATGTAGGTTTTTTGTTTGCTGTCCACCACCGTGAGCGTATCGCCGTCGTTCACGCCGATCACGCGCACCTGCATTTGCTTGGGCGGTTCGGGCAAGGCCGCGTGCGCAGAGCCCAGCACGCACAGCGCGCCACACAGTAATGCTTTCAAAAATGGTTTTCGCATAAGCAGGGTAAGAAGAATCCGTTTAGCGTCGGGGTGCACCGGGTTATCGGCAGGTGCGCGGCGGAGTTTATCCGCCTTGGGGTTTTGACTGCATTGACACGTCTTTCCAAATCCCCAATGCTTCGTGGCACGTCATGCCACTACAGGATCCTACCTCATGAAATTCGGCGCCGACGCGCAACAACAACTGCTCACGATTCAAGACTTCATTCGCTGGGGCGCGAGCCGCTTTAATGAAGCGGGTCTGGTGTTCGGACACGGCACCGACAACGCGGTGGATGAAGCCGCTGGTTTGGTGTTGAGCGTGCTGCACTTGCCGTATGAAGCCGCGCAAGGGTTGCTGGGCACGCGCCTGACCGACGCGGAAAAAATCTCCATCCTGAGCATCTTCGAACAGCGCATTGCCAAGCGCATGCCCGCCGCCTACCTCACGCACGAAGCCTGGTTCGCCGGGCTGCCGTTTTTTGTCGACGCGCGCGTGCTGGTGCCACGCTCACCGTTTGCAGAATTAATTCAGCATCGTTTTGCACCGTGGATCGCCGCTGAGCGCGTCACGCGCATGCTGGATTTATGCACCGGCAGCGGCTGCATCGCCATCGCTTGCGCGGTGGAATTCCCCGCCGCGCAGGTGGACGGTGTTGATATTTCGCCGGACGCCTTGGCGGTGGCGCGCATCAACGTCGACAAGCATGGCGTGGACGAGCGGGTGCATCTGCATCGCTCTGATTTATTCAATGCCGTGCCCAAAAAACGCTACGACGTGATCGTCAGCAATCCACCCTATGTCACCACGGCCGAGATGGCCGCCTTGCCGCCGGAATATCATCAAGAACCGGCACTGGGTTTGGAGGCCGGCAAGGACGGCCTGCAATTTGCGCTGCGTATCCTGCGTGACGCAGCCGAGTATCTCGCGCCGCACGGCATCCTCATCGTCGAAGTCGGCGACAGCGAACACGCACTGGTCGAACGCTTTCCCAAAGTCCCGTTCACCTGGATCGAATTCGAACGCGGCGGCGGTGGCGTGTTCATGCTGACGGCAGCGCAACTTAAAAAATATGCGAAGGATTTTGTTGCGAAGAAAGCCAAGAAATAAGCGACTGGTTAAGGAGAAGACGTGTTTCACGCTTCCAGCGCGGCAGACCTGTTCAAAAAGCTGGGTATCTGATTGCGTTCGGCAAGCTGGCTAGTTTAAACGCGACGTAAAGCGGGCTGAGAAGCGCGGCAAGAACATGGCTAAACTGCGCCGCGTTATCGGCCTGCTATTGGCCGACCATCCTCTACCGCGCGAGCTAAGTGACCATCCGCTGAAAGGCAAGTGGAAGCCAAAGCGCGATCTACATATCGAACCCGACGGGTTGTTGATTTACCGCATCGATGGTGACGCCGTGTGCTTCGAGCGCACCGGTACGCACTCCGATTTATTTGGTCAGTAGGTTGCCGCCGCTTCGCCACGGCACCGGGAAGGACGGCCACAATTCGCGCTGCGGATTGTGCGACGCACCCAATTATCTAGCACCGCACGATATCCTCATCGTCGAAGTTGGCGACAGCGAAACCGCGCTGGACGCGCGGATAGATTCGATTTCGATGCTCAAAATAGCGCACCGACCTTTGGGTGCAGTGTGGCTGCGTGCTTGCGGCCAAAAGCTGGTGTTCAAAAAGTCGAGAAGATATTTCTGAAGTGCCTGGATTTGTGATTTCGTAGACCTACGAGCAAGCGCCGTGCGTGTCTGCTTTACGGAGAAACGGGACAGATTTATTTCCAATTGAAAAAGTGCGTACTGTAAAAATCTGTCCCCTTTCATTATTACTTTTCGTCACGCATTCGACTTCAATGACCGCTTGCTCGCGCTGTTCGAACATCAGCGTCGAATCCTATGGGGTGCTCACAGGGGGAAGTGCAATCATGAATATAAAAAGGCTTGGGTGGTTCAGTGTAGCGCTGGTGTCTTTACTGTTGACGGCGGGCTGTGGCGGCGGCAAAAGCGGTGACCCTCAGCAAAACACTGAGCTTCCGCAACTGCTGACGGGCACGATTACGGGTACGGTCGTGTCGGCGGCGACGGGTGCGACTCTGTCCGGCGCTACGATACGCGCAGGTGCGACCGTCGTGACCGCAGCGGCGGACGGGAGCTACAGCTTGACCACAGACTTGGGTGAGCGAGTCGTCATTTCTGTGGAGACCGCAGGCTTCGCCGAAACCTTTCAAGTTGCCCGCGTGACCGTTGGGCAAACGGCGGCACTCGACGTGCAACTGCTGCCCGTCGGCGTAACGCAATCCCTCCTTGCCGCCGTCGGCGGCACCGTGACCGTACCCAACTCCAGCGCGCAGGTCAGCATTCCGGCGGGTGGTCTGGTACCGGCGGCCGGTGGCGCGGTGGCGGCCAGCGTGAACGTGGCCGTGACGCCGATCAATCCGGCGCTGGATACCGGCGTGATGCCGGGAGATTACACTGCGGTGCTCGCTGGCGGGGGTTCCCCGGTGCCCATCGAAAGTTTCGGTGCGCTACTGATCGACGTGCGCGACGACAAAGGCACACGCTATACCCTGGACAGACGGCCGGTGTGCGCATTCCGGTCGGCACCCTCTCGGCCGCGCCGCCAGCGAGCATCCGATGTTGATCTTTAATGCAGCGACCGGCCGTTGGACCGAAGAAGGCGTCGCTAGACTCGAAGGCACCGCGCCCAACCAGGCGTACGTCGGCTCGGTCGCCCGCTTCGGTTACTGGAACGCCGATCAGAAACTGAACACAGTGGTGGTCAGTGGCTGTGTGCACGATACCGCGAATCAGCCGGTGGTCAACGCGCAGGTGAAATCCGAGGGCATCAATTATTCCGGCACGGCCACCACATTCACCGACGCCGCAGGGAACTTCGGCGTTGCGGTGCGTCGCGATGCGCTGGCGACACTGAGCGTGACATTTTTAGACCGTGATAAAAAGCCGGTCACGAAAACTGCAAACATCGGCCCCTACACCGCCGATGCCACGCTGTCGCCTTGCATCGAGACCGTGCCGGCCCTGCTGCAGATGACCGCGCGGCCGCTTCCGCGCGGCGTCGTCGGCACGCCCTACAGCGCGCGGCTGGCCGCCAGCAACGGAACGAAACCCTACGCGTGGAGTTTCTCCGGCGCTCTGCCCACGGGTCTGACACTCGACAGCACGACCGGCCAGATCAGCGGCACACCCACGGCCGCGGGTACGTTCAGCGGCACGTTCCAGGTGCAGGACAGCTCGGCACCGGCACAAACCGCGAGTACACCGTTCAGTATCCTCGTGACGACGCCACCCCCGTTTAGTACTGGCACACTCTCGCTTCCGTCCGGGGTGGTCGGCACGTCCTACTCCGCAAGTCTGTCCGCCGCCAACGGCACCGCGCCCTATGCGTGGAGCGTGCTGACAGGGAGCTTGCCGACGGGACTGATACTCAACGCTGCGACCGGCCAAATCAGCGGCACTCCCTCAACAACCGGTACCTTTACCTTCACGATCCAGGCGCAGGACAGTTCCGCACCGGTGAAGACGGCGAGCAGGCCGTTCACAGTGGTCATCGCGCCCCCCGCGTCGCCGCCATCCGCACCCACGGGCGTTAGCGCCGTTCCCGGCAACACGCTGGTGTCCATCTCCTGGAGTCCGGTGTCGGGCGCGACCAGTTATAACCTCTACATGGCCTCGGTCGCCGGCGTGACCAAGAGCAACTACGCGACCCTGACGGGTGGCATGAAGCACACCGGCGTCACCAGTGCCTACATCGATACCGGGCTGACCAACGGCACGACGTACTATTTTGTCGTGACCGCGCTGAACGCCAGCGGCGAGAGCGTGGAGTCGAGCGAGGTGTCGGCCACGCCGAGCATTGGCACCGGCGGATCGAGCGTGGTGGCTGGTGATGCCCATACCTGCGCCCTAAAAAATGGCACGGTCTGGTGCTGGGGGGCTAACGGCTATGGTCAGCTTGGGAATGGGACCACGACCGCCTCCTCCACCCCGGTGCAGGTGAGCGGCATCACTACCGCCACTGCCGTTGCAGCCGGCGGTAATTCTTCCATCGGCCATAGCTGCGCCCTGCTCGACAGCGGCACGGTCCAGTGCTGGGGGGTTAACAGCTCCGGCCAGCTTGGGAATGGGACTACGAACGGCTCTGCCACCCCGGTCCCGGTGATCGGTCTGCCGTAACCATGAGCCCGACCCTGACCTCCGCCGGATCGGGAACAAGCGATCCGGTTGCGGGGCAGGGCCATCGCGCTCTGTGGGTGTGTTGGGACTGGGTCAGGCTTGCGTTGTTGCATTAACCTCTGGGAAGACGCCGGGCAAGGCTGGGAAGGTTTAGAAGACGCGTTGACGTTGTCCGGCTGGAGTCGCGCCCGGCGCGTGGTGGTGTTGCGCAGAAAGCTTCGCGGCGAGCTGCTGATCACCGGCAAGGACGAGGATCAAGGTCAGCTCGCCTTCATCGAGAGCGACCTCCCCACCGCGCGTTACGAGTACGCCGTGCTGATCACCTCAACGGCGCATGAGATTCTCACGCTCGCCCAGCTCTCGCAGTCAGCGGCGCGGCGTGACGTGGGAGCGATTTAGTCAAGTCCTGTCAGGCTGGATGCCACGACCCGGCGCAAAGCCAGCGCCGACGCGAATAAGCTTCACTGCGCATCCAACACAATCTCTACCCCAAACCACTGTGGATGACTCAGGCTGGGAGCCGGATGGTGTAACTCACCCAAGTCCGGTTCTGCGAGGGCGGCGCGAGGTATCAACTCACCGAGATTCGCACTGCTACTCTCCCATAGTTGTATATGATTTACGCAGGGATCGGTGCTTTTCGTATTCCTGGTCTTGGGCGGAAACAAAGCTGTGAAAGCGCAGTTCTTTTAACAATTTTTTGCCGCGTTCGTCCTGATCAAGCTCAAACATAATTTTTGCCAAGCGCTGAACCAAGGCAGGGTCGACGCGCGGGTGGGCGGCAAACGGGTGCGGGGTGTAGTTGTCACTGGTCCACAAGACGCGTAGTTCGTTGCGCACCATGCTGTCGGTTTGCGCCAATGTTTTAGCCACTCCGCCGCCGGCGACATACAGGCCGCGCGCAACGTCGTTGTACACGCCTTCGTGCGAGCCGATATAAACCGGCGCAATGTTGATCCCTTTGGTTTTAAATTCTGCCAACGGCAGCAGGGTGGCCGCGAATGCATTCGGGCCGGGAAAGGCGATGGTTTTTCCGATAAGGTCTTCAAGTTTTTGATAGGGACTGCTTTTCTGCACCACCAGTATGCCAGTTAGTTGCGTATCTTTTTCTTTGGCGAATACTTGGTAACCCACGGCGTAGTGGACTGCGGTGTAAACCAGCGGGTCTATATAGACCAGATCAAAATCACCGTTTGCGGCCTGTTTATTGAATGTTTCGATGTCCGGCGCGGAGCCAAATATAATACGCTGTCCGCTTTTATCGCTGAGATATTCCAGGAAGGGATTCCACACCAGTGCCAGCTTTTCGGCTGATTGTTGTGGCACCACGCCGAACACTAGAGTGTTCTTGGATGAGTCTGCGGTGCTGTCCGCATTGCCGGGCAAGGCGAGCAAGGCAACGAGGCTTGCGAATGCGACGAGTAGAAATCGGCTGTGCATGGGGGGCTCCTGGAATGAACGATCAACAACGCTTGACGGTGTTTACGGTAGGCAGCAGGGAATCTTGAGCCTGAGTTGAAGGGCGCTTTGGCCACGCCCATATGTGTTGTCGATGCAGTGGGATAATCGCTATGCTGCTCGCCAGCCGTCTGTATTCGCTTGCCCGAGCTTCAAAAAAACTATGCAGAAATCGAGTCTGTTGAAAACACCATGAGTGGCATAGACACCCTGTTCACCGTTGGCCATAGTCGTCACAGCGCCGAGGTTTTTCTGGAAATCATCACCGCCGCACAAGTGACCTGCGTGGTCGACGTGCGGGCCGTTGCGCATTCATCGCGTTATCCGCATTTTAGTCAAGACGCGCTACGTGCTGCATTGAACGCGGCGCAGGTGACGTACCATTGGGCCGGGCGCGCACTGGGCGGGCAGCGTCAGGCGCAAGCCGATTCGCCGCATGTGGCGCTGCCGGATGCCGCCTCGCGAGGTTTTGCGGATCACATGGGCACGCCGGAATTCGAGCGCGGTGTTGCGCAATTATTGAATCTTGCGCGGCGCGCACCGACCGCAATCCTCTGCGCTGAGCAGTTGCCGGAAAACTGTCACCGGCGTTTGATCGCCGATGCATTGGTGTTGCGTGGCGTGCGGGTGATTCATCTGCTTGACGCGCAACGGCGGCGTGAGCACGTCTTGAGTGTCGAGGCACGGCGTGAATCCATGATATTGATTTACGATAGACACCTCACGAAGCGACTGGATCTGCAATGACGATGAGTGCAACACGCATTATTAGCCACACGGTAGCGACTGCTGAAACCGCCAGCGCCTGCGAGCTGTTGGCGACACGCTCGGGTTTTTCGAAAGGGAAAATCAAGGACGCTATGAATAAAGGTGCGGTGTGGCGGGTGCCGTCCAGCGGACCGATGCAGCGTCTGCGGCGCGCCACGGCAACCTTGAACGCCGGCGAAAAACTCGAACTGCACTACAACGAGGAAGTGCTCGCCAAGCAGGTCAGCGCCAGTGTCTTGGTGGCCGACGAGCACCACTACAGTGTCTGGTTCAAGCCCAGCGGGGTGCTGGCGCAAGGGACCATGGAAGGCGACCACTGTGCGTTGCTGCGGCAGGCCGAATTGTATTTTAAAATGTCACGCCCGGTGTTTTTGGTGCACCGTCTGGACCGCGAAGCCTCCGGCCTGATGCTGGTGGCGCACAGCCCGAACGCCGCCGCGCGCTTGTCGGCGCTATTTCAAAACAACGCAATTTATAAACGTTACTGGGTGCAGGTGCGCGGCCAGCTCACGGCGGCATCGGGGGTGATCGACACGCCGCTGGATGGAAAAACCGCGCGCACCGAATATACCGTGGAAGGTTATGACGCAGGCGCAGACACATCGATCTTGAACGTCGTCATCGACACCGGCCGATTGCACCAGATTCGCCGTCATCTGCAGGGCCTGGGCCACCCGGTGATCGGCGACCCCAAATACGGCAGCGGCAACAAGAGTCCGGCCGGCCTGCAATTGAACGCGGTGCAGTTGCGTTTTTGTTGTCCTTTCACTGACAAAGAAATGGATTTTTCAGTCTGACGCCCTGCCCGAAAGAGTAGGTGTTGCGCACGGCGGCCGTCGGCTACCATAGGCTCTGAATTTTCCGGTAAAGGAACGTTATGTCTGAGGCTTACATCAAGGTTGCGGCACTGCGCGACATTGCGCCCGGCACGATGAAGTGTGTGTCGGCGCAGGAGCGGCGTGTGTTGCTGGCAAATGTCGCCGGCACCATTTACGCCGCCGACGAAATGTGCACCCACGAAGAGGCGTCGTTGTGCCTGGGCTCGTTGAAGGGCGAGCTGCTGAAATGCCCGTTACACGGCAGTCGTTTTGATTTACGCAGCGGCGCAGTGTTGGACGAACCGGCCGACGTGCCTTTGCGGATTTATCCGGTGAAGGTGGACGGGCAAGACATTTATGTAGATTTAGGAGTGAACTCGTGAACAACACCGACCCGCAAGTGTTAATGCGTTCGATCATCCAACGCATCGCCACCGGCCCGGAGCTCAGCAAGGACATCACGCGCGAGGAAGCGGCCGGCGGCATGCGCGCAATTCTCGATGGCAGCGCGCATCCGGTGCAGGCGGCAATTTTCCTGATCGCGCTGCGCATGAAGCGCGAAACCGACGACGAAATGCGTGGTGTGTTGGATGCCTTGCTGGCCGTAACCGAAAGCGTCACCGCCGATGTCGACGAGGTGGTTGACATCGCCGACCCCTACGACGGTTACAACCGCACCTTGCCGGCGGCGCCGTTTTTGCCGGCGGTGCTGGCGGCCTGCGGCGTGCCCGCGATTACGCAAGGCGTCGCCAGCATGGGGCCGAAATACGGCTGCACGCACCGGCGTGTGTTGAGCGCGGCGGGCGTGGCGGTGGATTTGACGGTGCAACAGGCGGCACAGCGCCTGAGCGATCCGCACATTGGCTGGGCATCTTTGGATCAAAATGCATTTTGCCCGGCGCTGCATGCGCTCACCGGATTGCGCACGCTGGTCGTGAAGCGGCCGGTATTGACAACCTTGGAAATCGCGTTGCGTCCCATCCAAGGCCGACGCAAAACGCATCTCGTCACCGGCTATGTGCACAAACCTTATCCGCGTATTTACGCGTTGCTGGCCCGACATGCGGGTTTCGACTCGGCGCTGCTGGTGCGTGGCGTGGAAGGCGGCATTATTCCTTCGCTGCGCCAAGTCGGTAAGGCGTATGCGTATCACGACAAAGGTGAAGAACAGGATTTCGAAATCAATCCCGAAACCTTAGGGATTGTGCAAACCACGCGGGGTGTACCGCTGCCGGCGGACCTGCCGCAGGCGGCGCGTCCGGGCGACGATATTGCCATCGCCGTGGACATCGACGCGATGGCGCGCGCGGCGGCGCACGCAGGAATTGCCGCGCTGGAAGGTACGGCGGGGCCGGTGCGTGACAGTTTAATTCTGTCTGGCGCGCTGTGCTTGCAGCACGTGGGTCGCTTTGCAACCCTGGCAGCGGCGGCGGATGTGGTGCGTGCGGTTCTCGACACGGGCGCCGCGCTGGCGCGGCTGCGTGCCGGTGGCGTGTGAGGCTGTTACGCCACGTCGCCACCATGGCGTTGTGTGGCGTTGTGCTAGCGGCGTGCGGCGGGCCTGAGCAACAACTGGTTGGTGCGTGGGAAAGCAATGACGGCAGTCGCCTGAATCATCTTGACCTGCGCGCCGACGGCAGCCTCAGCGGCAGTTTGCAGCACGTCGATTTTGCCGGCAATGCAACACCGGACGGCAAATACACAGGCTCGTGGCGCTTCAAGCGCGGGTACCTGAATTTGTTAATCATTGAATCCAGCGTCGCCAGCCTTGCAGCAGGTTACAGTTCCAGCGACGCAATTCTTGAACTGACCGATCAAGCCTTGTCGCTGCGTGCGGCGACGGGCCACGAAGAAAACTGGCAACGCGTGCCCTGAAGTGCTGTAAGGCCAGCACACCATTTGCGACCAAGTACAAGTAGTTAGAGTTGCGACCCACTTAATCTTAGGAGACCCCCATGCTCTGGCGCGAAAAGAAAACCCGCATGCCCACTCGTGAAGCAGCGCTGCCGGGCCGGGAGCAAAAAATGCCTGTATCTGCACAGCACTTTGTTAATCAGCGCCCGATGGCCGGCCCGTTTCCAGCCGGCCTGGAAATAGTGTTGTTTGGCATGGGGTGTTTTTGGGGTGTGGAACGCAAATTCTGGTTGATGCCGGGTGTTTACGTCACCGCAGCGGGTTATGCCGGTGGCTACACGCGTAATCCCAGTTACGAAGAAGTGTGCAGCGGCATGACCGGCCATAACGAAGTCGTGCGCGTGGTATACGATCCCGCCCAGGTCAGCTTCGAGCAACTGCTCGCGTTATTCTGGGGAGCGCACGATCCCACGCAGGGGATGCAGCAGGGCCCTGATGTGGGTACGCAATACCGCTCCGGGATCTATGCCTATAGCGCCGCGCAACAAACCATCGCACTGGCGTCGCGTGATCATCAGCAGAAAAATCTCGCGGCGCAGGGCCGCGCAGCAATTACCACCGAGATCATCGACGCGCCGGAGTTTTATTTCGCGGAAGATTATCACCAGCAATATCTGGCGAAAAATCATCGGGCCCACTGTTAAGCGAGCGAGACATCTGATCAAGGGCGGTAGCACGAGTCTATTGCTTCGGGTGTATAGCGATTGCACGCTCAACAGCAGACTGTCATCACCATCAACAAAATACGGTGGAAAGTGGAAGAATTTTACCAATCGTTGAAGTCCAATGCGGCCTTGGCGACACCTCCGATACGCACGCTAACCACACGAAGCAAGCATGTTTTCGTGCGTTTGTTAGCGATGGTGATGGTCACATTGCACACGGTGTCGACATATGCAGCGCTGCCGACGCCCAAGGTGGAAAAGCTTACCGAGCATGTCTATGCTCTGCTCGGGCCAGAAGGTTTGCCGGACAAGAAGAACGGCGGTTACATGGTCAACAGCACCGTGATCATCGGTGAGCACGGTGTGATTCTGATCGACACCGGCTTAACCGACGAAATCGGTACGCTCCTTCGCACACGCATTGCCGCGCTCACGCCCAAGCCCGTCACGCATATTGTCAATACCCATCACCATGGCGACCACACCTTGGGCAACAGTGCGTTTCCGGGTGCGCAGGTGCTGAGTTCGCAAAAATGCAAAGAGTTGCTCGAAAGCCCCGATTACGAGTGGATTGGCATTATTGAGAATGTGCTGGGGCGGAAATTTCCCAACACCAAGCGGGTGTCGGCGAGCATCACCTTCGCCGATGGCAGCACGACGGAGCGCCTCATCGACGGCGTGAAGCTGCGTTTTATCGTGCCGCTGGGTTCGCATTCTCCGGGCGACATGATGATCGTCCTACCCGACGAAAAAATCCTGATTGCGGGCGACATTCTGGTGCAAGACATGGCGCCGAGTTTCCGTGACGCCCATGTCAAGCATTGGATTGCCACGCTCGACCAAGTCGCGGCGCTGGATGTCAAGACCATCGTTCCCGGGCACGGGCCGCTGATGCTGCCGCAGCAGGTGCCGGAAATGCGCGCACGTATGGCCAAGCTCTATGCGGCGGTGGAGGCGGGTTACAAAAAGGGACTGTCCGACGCGGAGATTCGCAAGACGCTCGACTTGAGCGAGTGGCGCACGATGGTGAGTTTCGACGAGTTGATGGGCATGGCCGTCAACCGCACTTTTCTTGAAGTCGAACAGGATAATTTTTGATGGATTGCCGTCCCGGTTGCGGTGCTTGTTGCATCGCGCCGTCGATTTCGTCGTTCATTCCCGGCATGCCGCGAGGCAAACCGGCAGGGGTGCGTTGTATCCAACTCGGTGACGACTTTCTTTGCCGGCTATTTGGCCTAGCGGAGCGTCCGGCGGTGTGTCGCGGCTTTCGTTCCGCCCTCGACACCTGCGGTGCAACACGTGCAGAAGGTTTGGCGATACTCACGCGGCTGGAGGCGCTAACACGCTGAATGCTCGTATCCGTGACGCGATGTTATTCAGCGCAGCGCCCGGCTGAACAGCGTCGAGTGCGAGGCTTGACCTTGATGCGTAAATTCACACAACGCGCATGTGCGATGCCGAACAGCGGCGCAGCCCATTCTTCCCTACAGTAGAAATACAGATTCACAGTATCAGTGCGTGAGCTGTATTTTCCGGCACATGGGGAGGTTGCAAATGAAACACTTTAAATTTGGTTGCATCAGCGGCGCGTTGCTTTTTGGGCTATTAACCACGAATGTGGGTGCTGTAGTCATTTACAACTGGTACGACGTTGCGTCCAACAGCAACGTGGGACCAATTAAAGCATCCATTGCGTTTGACGAAAGCATTTGGACCTACGGCGGGGCGTTTACCCATCGCACGGCGCATTCAAGTGACCCCGCACCGTATTTCGGCGTCGAATCCATCGACTTTGCCACGCCCGTGAATTTCGATTCCACGCCCTCAGTGGATCGGGGCTTCACCGATCCAATCCAGTTACGCTCCTCAGAGTGCGGCCATTCTCCAGGCTATGGTTTGAGCCCCTACTGTGGGGCACGCGGCCTTTTGGCCAATGACATCGTGGTCAGCCCAGGTTACTGGAATTTTGATGTGACGTTTGGTGAGTTTTTAACCGGGTCCATGTATCTGAATGACATGTACACCGACGTGGGAATGAGCAGTCGAGACAGCTTGTTTACCATCGCCTCGCTAGGCAGTGATTCTCCGGGTGCATGTTATCATCCGGCCAATTGTGTTGGCGGCACCGGTTATTGGAAGCTGCTGAAAATAGATGAGCCAAGCACGCTGTTGTTGTTGATGGTGGGCTTTCTTTCGTTGGCCATCGCACAACAGCGACGTGTCGCCAAGCGAAATGCTATCGATGTGCGGGTGTGGCAGCGGGCCGAGTGAGTGCTTGGATCGTTTTCTGGGCGTGCTTAACGCAAGTCCGCAATCAGGTTGCGAATCGCAGTTTCGTTTTGCTCGATGCGGGCGGTCAATTGAAACTGCACGCGTGCGCGGTGCAGGTTTTGGCCATGCGTTTGGGTTTTAAAATATACGTCGTCTTCTAGGTGGTCGGTTAGAAAGCGCAATCCCAATTCAAAGGGAATCAAGCGGATGGCGTCGTAGATGAAGTCAAAGTCAGGTGCGGTTAAAAACTCGCGTGCGGCGTCGACGTAGCCACGCAGAATTGCGCCGCACAACTCTAAATCGAATTGCGTGTTTGCCGGGTCGGCGGACGACTCGCCGCTGCGGTTGCAGCAGGAACGCAGACAGTCACCGAGATCGTAATGAATCAGGCCGGGTTGTACGGTGTCGAGATCGATCAAGCTGACGACGCGATCACTGTGTGCGTCGAATAAAAAATTGTCGAGCTTTGGATCGCCATGAGCGGCGCGCAGCGGTAGCACGCCGGCGCGTTTGCCGTGTTCGAGCGTGGCGGCGAGCGCGCGGCGCGGTGCCACGAATTCGCAGGCGGCAGCCGTGTCAGCATCGATGGCAGCGCGGGCTCTGACGGTATCGAAGTGCGCCAGATAATTCGGCGCGATGTGAAAGCCGGGTAAGGTAGTGTGCAAACGTTCGGTGGGCAATTCATTGAGCAGCGCATGAAAGCCACCGAGCGCACCACCGATATTGTGCGCCTGGGTCGGATTCGCGAGGTGATCAAGCGCGCGGGTATCGGCAATGAAGTGCAGCGCACGCCAATAATTGCCTTCAGCATCGAGTGCGAAATCATGGCCGTCATGTGCGCGGTACAAGTCCGGAATTTGCAGTAAGGCGCCGGGTTGTGATGTAAAACGTCGCGCATGATCCACCAGCACGCGCAGGTTCTGCATGATGTGTCGTGGCTGCGGGAATACCTTGCTATTGATGCGTTGCAGAATGGCATGGTGTGGCAACGCGCGGTCGAGCGTGACGAGGTAGGTGTCGTTGATCAGGCCGCAACCGTGGGCGCGCACGTCGCGCAACCGGGCGCCGAAATCGAACTGCCGCGCGACGTCCCAGGTCGACGCGCTCGTGCTCACTCGGCCAGTTCCGCCGAAAATACTTTCACGCGTACACGCGCTAAATCCTGATCGGTGGGCAGGGGGCCGACGCGCGTCGATTCGGTGATCGAGGTGCGCAGGTCGAGTGTGGCGGACAGCGTCAGTGAATCCTGCGCGACAATCTGGCCGGCGGTATCGAATAAGGCCACGGCAACTTTCAGGTTCTTGATTTTGATCGGCGAACGGTTTTGTACGCTCACGGTGACGTAACCGCGCGCGTCGCGTGCGCTATCCACGCCGAGGTATTTTTCCGGATGGTCGGCTAAATCGAGACGTGCGAGCTGGAGCGTTGCGCGCTTGCCGACATCAGATTCGGATTGCGCCGCGAGTGCGAAATTCTGCTTGGCGGAATCCTTGTCGTTGCGTTTGAGGGCGTCATCGCCCAACGCTAAATGTGCGACGGCTGTGGGCAGCAAGGCCACGCTTTTTTCTAGATCAGCACGCGCGTCAGCGTCGCGTAATTGTTGTTTGATCAAACCGCGCTGTAAATAAAACTGGAAATAGTCGCGGTTACGCGCAATGGCGAGATCGAAATCTGTAAGCGCGTCGAGCAGACGTTTTTGTTTGATTTTGGCATCGCCGCGCAAACCGTAGAACAGCGCTTCGCGCGGCTCGATTTTTAGTGCGGCATCGGCGGCGGCCAGTGCCGCATCGGCATTGTTGGCAGCCAATGCTTTGCGACCCTCGTCGAGCTTGTTGTATGCCTCGCGGGTTTTTTTCAACAGCGCAATTTGCTCTTGATAAGCTTCGGCACCCAGCAACCCTGACGGCGCGAACGTTGCCGCCGTGGCTTTATTGGCTTCAACGCGTTCCGGCGAAGGTGGGTGAGAAGCGAACATGCCCTCCAACCAGCCGGATTTTTCGCCCTTGAACAAACGCACAAAGGTTTCTTGCAGTGTGACAGCCGCACGTGGATCGTAACCGGCGCGCGCCATATAGGTGATGCCATATCGATCTGACTCCAGCTCTGCATCGCGGCCGTATTTTTTACCGATGAGTTGCGCGCCCAGTACACCTGCGCCGACCAACAGCGCGCTACCGTCTTTGTCGCCGACGGCCACGCCTAAACCCATCACACCCGCTTGCAGCAACAGGCCGCGTTCCATTGCCTTGGCGCCGTGACGGGCGGCGGCATGAACGATTTCGTGGCCGAGCACGGCGGCCAGTTCCGCTTCATTGTTCAACTCAAGCAGCAAGCCGCGATTCACGGCGATTTTTCCGCCCGGCAGTGCCCAGGCATTGGGCACTGAGTTGTTGAGCACGGTGAATTCGTAGGGAAGTTCCGGTCGGTCGCTGACCTTGACTAATTTTTTGCCGACGCTGCTCACGTAGTCGCCGAGCTCCGCGTCGACCACCCAGTCGCCCCCTTGCGACTGCCGCGCGGTGAGGTAATTTTGCGCGCCGATTTGGACTTCCTGCAGTTCCGACACGAGCTGCAATTCGGTTTTGCCAGTGACGGGATTGCGCGCGCAGGCGACGACGATTCCCAGAGTAAGTGCCACGGTAAACGCAAATGCGAACCGACGATCAAGGCAAAAGAAGAGCATGGATACGCACACAAAGTGAATGAATCGAGGCGCACAGTATATCGCACCGCTAAGGTTTTTTTGCCGGCTATTACCGAGCTTTTGTGGCGGCTACGGCGTTTGCTATGGCGGTTTTGTCGATGGGTTCACATGACAGTTACTTTCAAAATCGCCACTGTGTTGCAGTAACCGGCCTTTGAGTCTGATCTGCTCCAGCACGTTACGCATGGAGCCGGCCGCGATGCGTGATTCGCGCAGCGCACAGCACTATTTACATGGTTTACTTCGGCATTGCATCCATGGCACCGTCATCTTTACAGAAAGGTCCGCATGCGCCGTTAATGTAGGCGGCAAGTCTCAAGGCGATGCGGATTGAAAGCCGTTTGCATCGAACTTGAGTCGGTATTTAGCCATGAGCATGTCATGCCGATAAACGCTTAATCTGAAATTAGAAAAAATTCAGGGATGACCACAGGAGAGATTTTCTATGTCGGGTAGCCGACGCACGCCGGGCTCGCACAGCGATGAGCGTAATTTTTTCCGCATCGACGACGAAGTGTATATCGAGTTCCGGGTTTTGACAGAAGTGCCGCGTGATAAAAGCAAAATGCCGGCCTTGCGCAAGGATGTGCGTGCGAATGATGTGTTGTCGGATCTCACTGCCGTCAATGCGCAGATTCATCCGTTGATCGAAAGCATCAAACAAACCAACACGGCGATTGCGCGTTGTCTGGAGGCCATCAACAAAAAGGTGGATCTGTTAGCCAAGGTGGTGTCAAAAACCGGCGAGCCGTTCAAGGCCGTCAAACCAAACAAAAAAGTCAACCTCAGCGCCGGCGGTGTGTCGTTTAACGTGAGCACCGAATTACTGCCCAACACGCCGGTGGAAGTGCGCCTCGTGGTGGTGTCGTCAAATCTGGTCGTTACCGCCTATGGCGAAGTTACGCACTGCGCACGCGAAGGCAAAGATCCCGAGCAGCCTTTTCGTATCGGCATTAAATTTCCGGCGCTGTCGGTCACCGAGCGCCAAGCCTTGTTCACGCATGTGCTGGGCCGTCACACCGAAAAGCTGCGCGGCGCGAACCGCAGCAGCGAGGAAGCGGGCGGGACTCCGGTGCCGAAGAAATAACGGCCCGGCAGTGCGCGGTGCGGGATGACGTTGCGATCAATTCTTTCGGCTTAGGGCGATGTTGTTGACTTTTTATGAAGCGCGGCAGTGAGCCGCTAATTCTTGAGTTAAGCGTATAACCCTACGTTGCACGCGAACCTTCGCCTCTGCTGTGCGATTCTACAGTTGGGCTTGGGTTACCCGAAGCTTCGACAACTGTAAAAGCGCGGGCACAATTTATTTTTCGCGTGCCTGTGCTTAGTTATCGGTTGCGGTGAAGCTCGTGAAACCAAAAGCGGAGTTAGAAACCGTTTGGCAGTCGAGCGCGGGTACTGTTCGACGGAAGAAACCGATCCCGGGATTGCCGGTGGTAATAGGCGACGAATCGGTTGCTTGGGCGACCAAACTGCCATTGACGTAAGCGGTGATAACATTGCCAACAATCTTGGCTGAAAACACGTCGCCATTTTTTAAGCCCGGATATTGTTGTATGCCAGTGGTTGGCAAATAAGCGAAATCTGCGTACGCGCCATTCCATCTAACAATTTGAACGTAACTGCCAGTGTAGCTAGTAACGACTTCATACCCTTTTGCGATATGCGCAGAGTCGCTCCAGCGCAAGTGTAATTCGGCTTCATATGAGCACTTGTCTCCACTTATGTTGGCGAGCTGTATTACAGCCGAGGCAGTCTGATCAGGGGCGAACCCCGAAAGCGTAGCGTAAGAGTCATCGTAGCCACTGCCGTTACTACCAGTCTGTGTGCCGTAGGCAATACCACCGCCCGTTTGGATCATCGCCCAATCTAAACCATTGTGTGACCATGCGCCGCCTTCTGAGATGGGATGTTCGCTGCCGTCAAAATTAGTTGAATAACTTTTCTTGGTCGAACCGGCCAGCGTGGTTGCCTGAACGGCGCTTGTTTGGCCAGACAAATTGCTGGCCGCGTCATAGGCCGCAACGGTGTAGGAGTAACTGGTTGAGGCGATGAGCCCGGTATTGGAATAGTTGGTCGCTGCTGTGGTCGCGATCAGCGAGCCGTTGCGATAGATCTTGTAGCCGCTAACGCCGACGTTGTCGGTGGAGGCGCCCCAGGCAAGATTAATCTGTGACGACGACAGCGGCGTTGCGGTCAGAGTGGTCGGCGTGGTGGGTGCTTGGATATCCGCCACCGGGTTACTGACGGTGATGGTTAGCGTCGCCGATGAGCTGTTTCCTGCGGCATCGCGCGCGACCGCGATTAGCGTATGTAGCCCATTCCCGCTGCTAACGGCAGTGGTGTCCCACGCGTAGTTATACAATCCGTTCGTAATTTCCGCGCCTAAATTGCTATTGTCCAATTTAAATTGTACGCCCACCACGCCGACATTGTCGCTGGCCGATGCGGCGATGGTTACGGTGCCGAATACGACGGCGTTATTGGTGGGGCTGGCGAACGATACCGTCGGTGGCGTTGGATCGGAGGAGGGGGTGCTTGCCGAGGCGGCAATACTTGACAGGCTCTCATTGCCGGCGGCGTCTATGGCGGTGACGGCGTAGGAATACTGTGCCGACGATGTAAGTCCGGTATTCGAAAAACTCGTCGTGGTCGTGGTTGCAAGAGGTAACCCCGCGCCCGTGCGATAGACCTTATAGCCGGTGACGGCGACGTTGTCCGTTGCTGCGCTCCACGCAAGATTGATCTGCGACGCGGAAGCCGGCGTGGCGGTCAGATTCGTGGGTGCACCGGGTGCGGTGGTATCGAGCACTGGGTTAGCTACGGTTACGGTAATCGTCGCCGATGCGCTGTTGCCGGCGGCATCACGTGCCACGGCGGTTAACGTATGCGAGGGCGTAGTAACGGACTTTGTATTCCAAGCAACGCTATACGGTGGGCTGGTGACTTCCACGCCCAAATTGCTATTGTCCAATTTGAATTGCACGCCCACGACGCCCACGTTGTCACTGGCCGAGGCGGTAACAAGCACGCTGTTGGCAACGCTGGAGTTATTGCTGGGGTTGGTGAACGACACGGTCGGTGGTGTGGGGTCCGAGGACGGTGTGGTTGCAAGTACCGGAGGAGCGCTCTGCGGGCTTTCATTCCCGGCCGCATCGTAGGCGGTGACGGTGTAGGAATACTGCGATGAAGGCGCCACTGAAGCATCCGCATAACTGGGTGTTCCGGCGGTTGCGATGTTGGTTCCGTTGCGGTACACGCGGTATCCCGCCACACCAATATTGTCTGAGGCGGCATTCCACGCGAGATTGATTTGGCTTGCCGATGCCGGCGTTGCAGTGACTTGGGTGGGCGCGGTTGGGCTCTGGGTGTCGTAAAGATTATTCACGGTGAATGTTATTGTCGTCGAGCGCACGCTGTTCCCCGCCATGTCGCTTGCGATAGCGCTTAACCGGTAGGATCGGTTGGTATATTCCGTGGTGTTCCAGGCAAGGCTGTAAGGCGGCTGGGTTTGAGCGCTGCCAAAATTGGTTTCATCAAGTTGGTACTGAACATTCACGGCGTTGGCGTAGCCGGTTGTGGTTGCGGTGATGGTCACCGTGCCCGCGACTACGGAATTATTGAGCGGCGAATCAATGGAAATTGCAGGCACAACAACATTGGTGGTTGGTGGAGGTGGCGCAACCGGATTCGGCGCGCTGCCCTGATTATTTTGCGCTTCTTGTACGCATGCGGTGAATAACACGGTGCTGATGGCGCACAGCGCGCCCAGTCGGCGGCGGATCAACGTTGCGAGTTTTGTTTTGTGGTTCACGATGCGATGTTCTCGTAATAGAATTCAAAAATTCGGTTTGGTAATACGGTTAATTTTGCCGGGTTTAAGCGCGAGAAAAGTCGAGCATGCCGCATTACTGATAAATAGCCGTAACGCACGAACGCCAAGCGCCGCGCAGCATATCCGCGAATTCTTAAGCACTGATGAGTGAGCAGGCGCAAGACGGAAGCGCAGCCAAAATACCGGTGCGCTTGGGTATGTTTCGGGCATGAAATACCTTGTATTGACATTAAATTTTCAGCCGCGCCTAAACTACCGGAGCAACCGGCAGCGCCGGCAGTGGCTGCGGCAATGAAGTGTAAGCAAAAGAGGGTACAGCCATGTCGTTAAACACTCACGCACTTCGGTCATTTAGTACGGTGGTTCAATGAGCATGCTCGACGGGCAGTTTATTGTCTGTCCCTATTGCGGCGAGCAAATCGAAATCTTGATTGACGCTTCCGCCGGCGATCAGGATTACATCGAAGATTGCCAAGTGTGTTGCAAACCCATCAACCTGAGAATCCGGTTCGACCACGAGGGCGACCTGAGTGTTAGCGCGCGCACCGACGACGAGTAGTTGAGGCTTTGCAGTTTTGAGCGGAGAGATTGCCTACGGTGCGTCTTCCACTTGTAAGCTCGGTTAGTTTCAAAATCATCTAATACGGAAGTTACGATGCACATACTCCACGGAGGACCAACCGGCACCACCTATGCCTTATACGGTGCACGCGAACCCCTGCTGCACCCGCCGTTGCCACTCACGGATGACACCGCGATGCACGCCTTCCTCGATATCTATTGGCAAACCCCGGTGGCGATGGAAGCCTGCCGCCAAGCATTAATTGCCCAAGGTATTTTTGCACTGACCGATCCGGTTGGCTTGCGGGGACAAGTGATCCACGCGCTCCAGACCGGCGTGTTGCGCGTGGCGCCGGTGCCGGTGAGCGGACTGCAACCTATCAAAACCGAACCCGCGCGGGCGTCGTTCTCCGGTGAACCCTATGTTCCGCCGCGCCGTGAAAACCCGCGCCCCGCACCGGCCCCGCCTGCCCCGCGTCACAAAATCGCACTGGAGATCGCCGGACAAAGTGCCGACAGCTTGGCCGGCACGCTCGCCATCAGCCCGGTCGATGCGCCCGCCGCCGTGCGCACGCTGCCCACCCACGCGCAAGGCACTGACCGCCATCGCCTCGAATGGGCGCTGGGGGAGTTATCTAACACGCCCTTCAGTCTGTGCTACCAAATCAACATGCAAGGCGGGTCGCCGATGCGCCTGCGGCTGATCGAAGCCCTGTCGCCGGTTGACCAGGACGCACAACAAACCCCCACCGTGCTGGTGCCGGTGCTGCCGCTGCGGTACCCGCACGCGAGCAAGACCCCGCGCAGCAACGCCAGCCGTCCCGCGCACGGCTGGATTTACGTGTTCGTGAACGGCTCTCCTGTGGCGCGAACTGCAAGTGGTCAACGCGCAGGGCGCCCTGCGCGACGTCGACCTGGGCGCCCCCGACGGGGTCGGCGACCAACGCACCGCGCGCGGCCAGTACACCAACCTGATCGTGGTGCCGTATCTGCTGGACGGTGTCGAACAAAAGGTCGAGATGGTGTACTCGCGCCGCCAATTCACCTGGGCCGCCCTCATGAAGCTGGGCGGCCTTGCCGCCGACGACCCACGCTTCACCGCCGCCACCCAACACGACAGCGCAAACATCGCCCTCGACGACAGCTTGCGCAACCCGTTCCTGCAACCCATCGATTTATCGAGCTACGGCACCGGGTTCAATGCCCAGTCCGGAAGCGTCGGCCCGGTCGCGGCCGCGCTGCGCAACGACGACCCGGACGCGCGCGACCCGTTGTCCACCTGGCGTGAAAAACGCCTACCGGTGGCGTACCTGGTGGAACGTCCGGTCAAGAAGAGCGTCGTTCCGGTGCCCTACGTGGCCGGTATTTTCGGCTCGCGCCAGGAGAACCTCAGCGCCAATGAGCTGGGCGCGTACGTCTGGGACCCCGACGACAAGAAGGCCATTACTAAAGCCTATGCCAAAAGCCTGTTGTCTGCCTTCATCCAGCGCGACTGGAGCGACGCGGAGATTAACGACAAAACCCAACGGCTGCATCACCCCGGCGCCAGCGTGATGCGTGGGCATCCGCCGGAGGCGAAAGCGGACGTGCTCAAAGCCATCAAAGCCAGTGAGTTTTTCCAGCGCCGCCTGCACGACGCCGGGCCCAACACCGATGAAGATCAATTCGCTGAACAAGAATATGAGCGCCGCCAAGCGCGCGGCTGGTTCGGCGTGCTCAGCGACTATGTGCCATTGTTCGAAGCCATCGAGTCGATTGAAGACGAACATTTCATCTACGTTGCCTTTGCGGTCGGCACCGACTGGCGCAACGACCTGAGCAACGCGGCTGAACACTTCAAGAACGAAATCGAGCGCATCCAGGCGATCACCGACTACCCTGAGCTTGGAACGAAGGGCGTGCATTATGAAGCGGGCGTACACAAGGCGCTGGTCGTGACCCATAGCCAAGGCAGCCTGATCGCACGCTATACCAGCGAGGTGCTCGGCGCCAACGCCAACATTCAGGGCATCGTTCATCTCAACCAACCCACCACCGGCGCGCCGGTGCTGTATCGACGATTCATCGGCGGTTCACGACCGGAACGCGAGCCGTGGTACAAGCTGTCGAACCTGCCCGACAACGTATTCGCCGAAATCCTCGGCACCACCAGCTACCACTTCACGCGCATGGCCGGGCCGATAGCGGGCGCCTTGAGCCTGTTGCCGACCAACGACCATATGACACAGATCGGCGCGACTCCGGGCGATTGGTTAAGCGCGCCCGACAGTCTGGTATCAGGCTGCGGAAATATCTACGACACGTACCTGAACGACCGGGCCGGATTGATTAGCCACAAACGCTACGCGGCGCAAGGCGATCCCAAACCTTACACCACCGACGAGTTTACCCGCGTGCGCTACACGCGTATGGAACACAGTGTGTTTACCAAGCGCGCGGAACCGCGTTGGTACGATATTCCGCTGCCACAAATACAAGATCGTGCCGCGATACCGCCGGACGCCAAACTGCATCTGCCCGAAGAGACGCCGTGGCATCAGGACAATATGCGGTTGCGGCCGCATGCCGGGATGTCACGGAAGGAATGGGATGTTGCCGAAAAGTGGTACGGAAAGTTTGAAGAATGCTTGCTGATGGCCCAAGCCTTTCATTCCGACTTGGGTCTGAAATACCACCCCAACACCTATGTCATTCGCTCCAACGGAGTGAATACGGTGACGCAAGTGCGGTTGCTTCTGAACACCGATAAAAATGGAGATGCGGTATTGGACTGTCCGTACGAACGCACGAAAGAAGGCGACGGCACCGTGCCGCTCACCAGCCAAGAATCATTGATCGCACAGGGTGCGATACCGGCTGGGTCGGTCATTACCAAGGGCAACGTGGTGCATGCGGATATTTGCAAACACCCGGATGCCATCGCACAAACCAAAGATGCCATTACAAAATTGATCGAGCCGTTGCGTCCCAAAAATCAGGACCGGATGTATGTGGTGATTCCTGCAACATCTACCGTGCGTGAGGACGAGTCATGACCCGCGCCCACGCCGCAGTTCTCTTTGGTATTTCGCTGATTTCAGGAGCCTGTATGTCTGCCCCCACACAATCGCAATCACCGCTACAATCTCCAGCCGGTTACACTGGAATGGATGATGTACTGATTCCCACGCCGCGAGTCGCTTCTACTATTAAATCCGAAACGTATCCTTTTAGGGCACTCGGCACGGGCACCAATAACGCTACTGAAGGCTCGGACGTCTACATTACCTCTGCGTTCTTCGACGCCCCCACTTCGACTGTGGAGCTTGCTGATCGTTGGATTGCACGTCACTTTGATCCTAAATCAAAGTTTCAGTTGTTGTCGCGCACAGCGGTAGAATCGCATGCCGTCTCTGCCGTGTTGGACGAAAAAGGAAAGATATTCAGCTCTCCGTATACGCTAGCGTTTGAGAGTCAAGGTGCGGAAGACTATCCAGGAACGATGGGCGACCACTCTTACACCAAACGTAACCGACAAATGTTTTATTTCCTCCCTGTATCAGCCCGGCACATCTTTACTGCGCGGGTCGTACGCCGCGTTCAGTATTTCGAGGGTTTTCCGCAATTCGAGTCGCAATACAATCACTTTCTTGACACATTAAAGCGCGTAACCGCCACACCTCAATCAATTCTGCATGGTAGCAAGCCGCTAACCAGACGCTTCTACACGGCATACTTCAGCTTCGAGATTTACCTACCAGAACCCGATACCGGCAACCAGTGGTACATCAACCACTCCTCCCAGCGCACCGACGTCTGGCACACCCAAGACGGCGACATCACCATCAACATGGGCGTCGTTAGCGGCTACGACTTCGATCCAGTGAGCGAGAACCACAAGCTGAAAGAAGACGCCAAGGCGCTGGTAAAAAAGCTGCCCGCGCTGGTCAAGTCGATGGGGGAAAAAGAATTCAATTCGAAACTTACCTACATCGAAACGCCGTTCGGCGCACAGTCCATATACGGCCACGCCGACGACGGCGGTTCGGTAACCGAAGTGGTTCTGGAAAGCGCCTATAAAACCGGCAAGAAATTCCGCCTGTATATTCGCGACAAGAGCACGGTCGTGTCGGCCCTGCTGCCGCAGCTCTACGCGTGGCTATCACAGTTCAAGATTTTGCAGTGATGCGGATGTATGGCGAATCGAAACTACGGCACGCGTGAATCGCCGCCATTGTGCAAGTCAGGGCAGCGGTCCACACTTGTTTTGAGTGCGTGTTGGGCGATCCTATACGCCGTTCGGTCTTGGATGCATCACGACCCGGCACAAGGCCAGCACCGACATGAATCACCACGACCCGGTGCAAAGCCAGCGCCGACGTGGATCACCACGACCCGGTGCAAAGCCAGCACCGACGTGAATCACCGTCGCGTATAACTCTAAAGATCGGCATTCGCTTGCCCTGCGCAAGCACCTACATGAACACGGATGGAGAAGACGCATGACCACAACGCAGGCAGTATTCCAAGCAGGTACTATCCGCATCGCCTTGATCTCTGTTTTGCTGGCTGGGCTCGCCGCTTGCGCTAGTGGAATTGAGGACCTCGGTCTAACTCCGGCCTCAACATCTCCGCCCTCAGTCCCGACCCTAACATCGGCTCCGACCTCAGCTCCAACCCTCACTCCGGCGCCGGCACTCGCAAGTGTCGTGTTTACGCGCACGGTGAGCGCGGGTAACAACGACCTTTATCTCATCAAGGAGGATGGCACCGGCGCAGTGACGCTCACCAACTCGACAGGTAACGAGACTTTCAGCGGCATCACTCCCAGCGGTCGGGTGATTTACGAACAGGTCGCCGCCGGCGGCACCCAGCACGACCTCTACAGTGTCAAAACCGATGGTACCGGTAGCGTGGCCCTTGCCACCTCAACGGACGACGAGCGCTTCAGCGGCATTACCCCCGGCGGTCAGGTGATTTACGAGCGGGTCGTCGGTGGCACCCAACACGATCTCTACAGCGTTAATGCTGACGGTACCGGCACCGGTAGCGTGGCCCTCGCCCACTCGACCGACAACGAGTTCTTCAGCGGCATCACTCCCAGCGGACAGGTGATTTACGCGCGGGCCACCGGTGGCCAAAGCGATCTCTACAGCGTCAACGCCGATGGCACCGGTACCACGGCCCTGACTAATTCGACCGACAGCAAGTATTTCATCGGCATCACGCCGAGCGGACGGGTGATTTACGGGAAATACATTGGCGGTATTCCATCCGACCTCTTTAGTGTGAAGGCCGACGGCACCGGCACAGTGGTCCTAGCGAACTCGACCGAGACTGAGAACTTCGCCCACATCACTGCCGGTGGTCGGGTGATTTACGGGAGGTATATCGGCGGCAGCCAATACGATCTCTACAGCGTGAACGATGACGGTAGCGGTCTTGTAGTCCTCACCAACGCGACGGACAGCGAGTACTTCAGCGGCATCGCTCCCAGCGGTCGGGTGATTTACGAGCGAGTCGTCGGCGGCACCCAACACGACATCTACAGTGTTAATGCTGACGGCACCGGCACTCTGGTCCTGGCTAACTCGACGGACGAGGAGTTGTTCGAAGGCATCGCCCCCAACGGACGAGTGATTTACAGACGGTATGTGGGCGGCAGCGGCCAGTACAACCTTTACAGCGTCAATGCCGACGGCAGCGGTACGGCAGCGGCCCTTGCCAACTCGACGGACGCGGAGTTCTTCAGCGGTATCACCGTAAGCGGACGGGTGATTTACCAGAGGTACGTCGGCGGCACCCAATACGACCTTTACAGCATCAACGCCGATGGCACCGGTACGGCGGCGGTCCTTGCCAACTCGACGGACACTGAGACCTTCAGCGGCATAACCCCCAGCGGACGGGTGATATACACGCGGGTCGTTGGCGGCCAATCCGAGCTTTACAGCGTCAACGCCGACGGCACCGCTACTGTGGGCCTCGCCAACTCAATCAACAATAAGTCTTACAGCGGGAGTTTTTAATGCTTGCTGCTGAATTTGCCTGTTAACCAAACTAGTAATGCCTAACATTTCAGTTCGCGCGTGCCAACATATTCATGTTGTGTTTCACCGTCATGTTGACAAGCGCGTGTGCGTGTAGATAATTTGCGCGGCGCCGCGTTATGGAAATATCCCTCGCGTTTTTTTATTAACCCGTTTAGGTTGGTCGCCTCATGGACACGATGATTGAAGTTCGCAATTTATCCAAACGCTTTGGTTCATTTACCGCAGTGAATGATGTTTCTTTTGCCGTGCGCGGCGGCGAGGTGCTGGGGTTTCTCGGCCCCAATGGCGCCGGCAAGTCCACCACCATGAAGATGATCACCGGCTTTTTGACGCCGACCTCGGGCAGCGTGAAAGTCAAAGGGCACGACGTCGGTGATGAGCCTATCGCGGCCAAACAAGCGCTCGGTTATCTCGCTGAAGGCGCGCCTGCGTATCCCGACATGACGCCGGTTTCGTTTTTGGGCTTCATTGCGCAAGTGCGCGGATTTAAAGGCGCGGAACTGACCCGGCGGGTGAACACCGCCATCGATAAAGCCAATTTACGCAGTGTCGCGCACAAGAAAATCGACACCTTGTCGAAAGGATTTAAACGCCGTGTGGGCATCGCACAGGCGATCTTGCACGACCCGCCGGTGTTGATCATGGACGAGCCGACCGACGGCCTGGACCCGAATCAAAAACACGAAATGCGCATGTTGATCGCCGAGATGGCGAAAGACAAAGCCATTATCGTGTCGACGCATATTCTCGAAGAAGTCCATGCGGTGTGCACGCGTGCAATGATCATCGCACAGGGTCGGTTGTTGTTCGACGGCACGCCGGTGCAGTTGGAGCAGCGCTCCAAGTATCACAATGCGATTCGGGTCGCGGTGCGTCCCAGTTCGGTGGACGACGCGGTGCAAAAATTGCGCGGCTTGCCGCACGTGAAAGAAGTTGAGGTGCTCGGCCACGACAAGGGTCAGGTGCGTTTGATGATCTTTCCGGCGGCGAGTGTTGCGATCCTCGACGAGGTCAGCCAGCTCCTGCGCGCGCAAGCTTGGCCGGTCGACGAGCTGAGCGTGGAAGCCGGCCGGCTCGATGAAGTATTTCGCAGCATTACCGTAGCAGGTGCGGAGGCGCTGACATGAACAACATCATCGCCATCACACGCCGTGAATTGACCAACTATTTCGCCACGCCCGTCGCCTATGTGTTCATCGTTATCTTTCTGGTGCTCACGGGTATTTTTACCTTTTATCTGGGTGGCCTGTACGAGCGTGGTCAGGCCGATTTGCAGCCGTTTTTTCTGTACCACCCGTGGCTGTATCTATTCTTGATTCCGGCGTTATCGATGCGTTTATGGTCGGAAGAACGCAAGACCGGCACGATTGAACTGCTGATGACCTTGCCCGTGACCACCACGGAAGCGGTGTTGGGAAAATTTATTGCGGCCTGGATATTTACGACGTTGGCGCTGGTGTTGACATTTCCGGTGTGGATCACCGTAAACTACCTGGGCAACCCGGATAACGCAGTAATTTTCGCCGGTTATTTGGGCAGCCTGTTCATGGCGGGAGCATTTCTGGCGCTGGGTGCGGCGATCTCAGCGTTGACGCGTAATCAGGTGATCGCCTTTGTGATTACGGCGGTATTGTGCTTTGGCTTTATCCTCAGTGGTTTCCCGTTGGTGCTGGATTTCTTCAGTGGCTGGTTGCCGCACGGTGTGGTCAGTGCGATTTCTTATTTAAGTTTTCTGACCCATTTCGAAGCGGTGACCAAGGGCGTGATCGACGTACGCGATGCGATATTTTTTCTGTCCTTCATTGCCTGCTGGCTGACGGCCAACGTGATCCTGGTTGAAATGAAGAAGGCGGACTAAATCTCATGCCGCATTTAAATGAATACTGCGTGGGCTCTTGTCGTATTACGCGTGCGGTCTGCGAGACTCCGCCTTGCCTGTCTTTGAATGCAACATGGAATAAGCCATGAACAAACATCTTTTTTCCGCAGTGGGTTTGATTTTTGTCGCGGTGTTGTTGGTGGCGGTGAATGCATTGGCAGGTGCGGCATTTAAATCAGCGCGTTTGGATCTGACCGCTGCGCATTTCTACACCTTGTCCGACGGCACCAAGAATATTCTGAAGAATCTGGACGATACCGTGACGCTGCGATTTTTCTTTTCGGAAAAATTGGCGCAAAGCTCACCGGGCATCACCAACTACGCACGCCGTGTGCGTGATTTATTGGAAGAGTTCGTAACGCACTCCAACGGCAAATTAAAATTGGTCATCGCCGATCCCGAACCGTTTTCGGACGAAGAAGACCAAGCGGTGCAGAATCGTATGCAAGGCGTGCCCTTCGATGCCGCCGGAAGTTTGGTGTATCTGGGTTTGGTGGGCTCGGGTGCCACCGATGAAAAAGAAGTGATTCCGTTTTTCCAAGCAGACCGCGAGCAATCACTGGAATACGACATTACGCGCTTGATTTACAACTTGTCGCATCCGGTGAAAAAACCGGTTGGAATCATCAGCACTTTGCCGATTGAGGGGCTGCCGCAAAATCCCAGTATGCCGCTGCGCACCAACACCGAATGGGCGGTGCTGAACGTAATACGCCAGACGTTTACATTACGCTTTTTGGGCGTCGATGTTGATGCGGTCCCTGACGACATTGATGTGCTGATGGTGGTTCATCCCAAAGGCATCAGCGAAAAAACCCTGTATGCAATCGACCAATTTGCGTTGCGCGGTGGACGTATATTGATGTTTGTCGACCCGTTGGCGGAGGAAGATTCAGCCGGCAGCGGCGGGCGCAGCTCGAATCCCAAGCGACTCCTGGACGCCTGGGGAATCGAACTTGTGGACGGCATGATTGCAACTGATATTCAGTCCGCAACGCGCGTGAGTGTATCCGGTGCGGGGCAACCGCAATCGGTTGATTATGTGGCGTGGCTATCGCTCAAGAGCTCGAATTTTAACAAGACCGATTTCGTAGCCGGCGGGCTTGATCAAATCAACATGGCCTCGCCCGGAATACTTAAAAAGAAAACGGACGCAAGCACGGAATTCAGCCCTTTGATTGAGACCAGCGACCGGGCCATGCCGGTGGAGGTCATGCGCGTGCAAAATCCGGATCCGGCTGGATTGTTCAATACGTATAAACCCGGCACGGAGAAGTTGACTTTGGCCGCGCGCATTAGCGGCAAAACCAAAACTGCGTTTCCACAGGGCGCGCCGGTCAAGCTCGATTCTTCTGCGCCGCCGCTTATGGAAGCAAAAGATACGATCAACGTTATTGTGGTCGCAGATGTCGACCTGCTAAGCGACCGCTTCTGGGTGGATGTGCGCAACTTCTTCGGCCAGCGCGTCGCCACGCCGCGTGCCAGCAATGCTGCTTTTGTCGTTAATGCGCTGGATAATTTGAGCGGCAGCAGTGACTTGATCAGCCTGCGCAGCCGTGGCGAATTTTCGCGCCCGTTTGAAAAGGTGAAAGAGATCCAACGCGATGCCGAGAAGCGTTTTCTCGACAAGGAAAAAGAAGTCCGCGAAAAACTGAAAGAAACCGAACGAAAAATTCAAGCGTTACAAAACCAAAAGCAGGCAGGTAACGCGGCATTGCTGAGTAATGAGCAGCGTCAGGAAATGGAAAATTTCCGTATCGAGCAAGTGAAAACGCGCAAAGAATTACGCAATGTACAGCATGAGTTGCGCAAAAATATCGAGGCGCTGGGAACAGATTTGAAGTTTATAAACATTGGGCTGGTGCCAGTGATCGTGGTGTTATTTGCTGCGGGCATCGGCATCTACCGTAGCCGGCGGTCAGTGGCTTAACGCTATTAATTTCACGACGAGTGTTGCAAGGATGGATAGGAAAAATATCGCGGTTCTGGTGATTATCACGCTGTTGGTCGTTGTCATTGCAGTATTGCTGGCGCAGCGACGCGAAGCGGCGACCAGCGACGATGCATTAGGGGCGTTGTTTTTTCGTGATATTGAACAAAAACTCAATGACGTGGTAACGGTGGAAATTGTGCAGGGTAAGGAACATATAACCTTGCAGCGTGATGACGAGACTTGGCGCATCAAGGAGAAAGACGGCTACGCAGCCGATTTTGACAAGCTCAAGCCCCTGGTGCTGAGTATCGCGAACCTATTGAGAGTGGAAGCCAAGACCGGCAAAGCGGATCAATACGATAAGCTCGGCGTCACTGATCCAGCGGCGGAAGACGCCACTCATCCGGGTGTGATTTTGAAAGACGGAAATGGAGAAACGCTTGCAGCACTGGTGATCGGCGATGTGCACGACAGCGACGATGGTGTAAAGAAGCAGCTCTATGTGCGACGCCTAAACGAAGCGCAAGCGTGGTTAGTGGAAGGCAAGGTTGAGGTAGTGACCGATGCTGCGGCGTGGCTGCGCAAAGATCGGATCGTGGATATTTTTCGCTCCAGGATCAAAAGCCTTAACATCACGCTGCCGGATGGTGCGCATTATCTTGTTACTAAAGCGTCACCCGAAGATAAGGGTTTTCAATATTCGCCACTACCGCACAACGCCAAGATTCGTTCACAGGCGCGTCTCGACGACATGTCCGCAGCCCTTGAAAACGTCGTCCCAGACGATGTATTTGTCGCAGATACGGTGACGTTTCCAGCAACCGGTGTAGGCCATAATGAATATCATAGCTTTGACGGATTGGCGGTTAAGACCGCGTTGCTGCAAAAAGATAACAAGTGGTATGTAAAATACGAAGTATCGTTTGATGCGAACGCGACTTCAAAGGGTGCGCCCAGCGCTGAGTCCACTAAGGTCAAGCAGGAAGCGGAAACACTGGCTCAAAGTCTCAAGGGCCGGGTATTTGTAATTCCGGAAGCCAAGGCAACGTTGATGACCAAGAAAATCAATGACGTTTTAGTTAGCGCAACACCCTAGCAGCTTGTCGGACTTAGGATGGGCGGGGTTGCAAAAGCGGGAGGAGCGGTCGTCCATAACAACGCAAATTTCGTTAAATAGATCGACTATTCGCCTCAAATTTGCGCTGTTCTGTCCTTGCTCTCCCACTGTTTCGCTCCACACCACCTAAGTCCGGCAGGCTGCTAGCCTTGTCCAGTGACTTGCGGTTATCAGTGAAATATTTTGGGGAGTTTTTTCCGAATTCCATGCAAGGAATCCCGCCAGAGCGAACGCGATTTTTTCTGGGTCTGGCCAGTTGCGTTCTTGGTTGCATGCTTGCTGAATGGATTTGTTAGTTCTTCGTCATTACTCCACGGCAGAATTTCGTCGTGAATCGTCGCGTTGAGTATGCGGCCTTCTCCCGGGGGATGGCGGGACTGCGAAGTATCCACCTCTTTATCGAAGTCGAAAAAGCGCTCAATCTCAGAATCTCTCGCGTCGTCCGGCAACGGCTCAGGTGGCTTTGTGCTAGATGGCTTTGTATTTTTCATCTTCGGCGGGAGTGTGACGGGCAGGCTATCAAGGTTAGTGGCGTCGATGAGGTCGAGTGAGGACAGCGTCGTTTTCTTGCTTTGTGCTGGCTTATCGGTGCGATTACGATGAACAGCCTCTGCTGGTTTGCTGGTAGGGCGAAGAGGTGTGACGACCTTGCTAGCCTGTGCAGTACTAGGCGTATCCAAGAGCTTGGCGTCTATTTTTTTGCCTGAAGCATTCATTTCGCGATGTACCGAGATGATGCCAAGCGTCGCACCGGCTTCGTTCAGTTTGGATTCTGCCAAGCGTAAATCCACTTGCGTCATGATCGAGGCATCGGAGATTAATGAGGGTTGTTCGTCGAAGGCCATCGGAGCACTGGATTTGCTGATTTTTGCAGTAGGTGTCGCAGAGCCGCCGGTGGCTGCGGCGACCTTTGGGATTGTAAGAGGCGGGGGTGCAGTTCTGCGTACTTTTGCCGTAGCTGCTTGTTGGGTCAGGTTGGTACGAACCTGGGCCAGTACTTCCGACAAACGGCTTCCCCACTCATGTTCGCTATTAACAGCATTAGCCGCGATGCTGTGATTGACGGGTGCAGCCATAGGCGCCTGCGTGGGCTCACGCGCCGCTATTGCCGTAGGCGCCGAATTTGGTTTGGAACTCTTGATGATTTTCCCTGCCAGTTGTATGCCCCACTTCCGACGCGCCAGCGCCGAGTAGGGAATAGCCGAACTGTTACATACGTGTACCGGTACTTGCGTTTGGCTAATCAACTCACCGAGTATCTTTTGTTCATCGGGGCTAACGTTATGCTCATCTACCAGCAGCGCGTCGTAGTGTTCGATGCGTTCCGCAATGAATTTAGGTTCAAACGATGTTTCGGTACAGTCTCTAATGCCCTGTGCAGCCAAGATAATTTGTAATACCCTGCGGCGCGTTTTTGAATGCGAGACGATCAGTACATTAGGCAACGTGTAATCCACGGTTTGTGCATAGCGGGGGCGTTCTGACAGGCCCGCTCGGGCAACCAAGCTGCGATGGGTTGCCAGGATGTAGAGCTTCCCAACCAGGTTATCAACCCAATCATCGTGGTAGGGGCCAGGTACTGCGGGAACAGCGGTGCTTTCATTGAACAACACGGGAACGTTACTTTGTTCAAGTAAGCCTTCGATGCGGGTAAGCGAGGCATCATCGGCTTGGTCTAAATCAACTAAGAGGACATCCGGGTGCTGTTCGTCGCGGGGCAGGTTGTAGTCGCGGAAACCGGACATGCCTACAACGCGCGGGCCATGTTGCTCAATTAAGCGTTTGAGATGTTCGCGCTGATCACGTGAGACGGAAACTATCGAGACCCGCATGGCGGGTAAGCTAAATTGTTTGTGTTCCATCGGTTGCCACCCCCGTAGTCTTAACAGTGACTTAGCGCTGTAAATGAGCGTTTCGGCGAAAGTTTGACTAGCTTAACATGATTCATTGCCCAAAAATCAAGCAACCGGGTGCGCAATCTTTACATCATGATGGACTTATTTTTGTTGGGTAGATTGTGCGCGTAGTTTCGCATCGCGCTCGGCGTTTTCACGCAGCAACGTCTGGATTTTATCTTCCATTTCTTTCAAGCGCGCTTTAAGAAAAACTTGTTCTTTAGCGGCGTCTTCTCGCTCGTGTTTCGCTTCTTCAATTTGAGCATCGATATCGCCTGTTTTCGATGACTTAATTGTCGAGGGCTTAGATTTGGGTTTGGGAGGTGCGACGCGGCTTTCGATTTCGCGGTGTGCAATTTTTGCGTCAATACGACGCACCTGCTCGGGTGTTGGCACGGTCAGAAACACGCCGGTACGCAAATTATTCAATTTGCCTTTCTCAAATGCTTTCGGGTTGGCGGTATACAAGGCCCACATCATTTGTTCATTGCTGATGCTTGCATCTGTCAACACCTGCTCGACGACATGTGCCAAGGTTTCGCCTTGCGTGGTCGGACCATATTTTTGCGCACTGGCCGAGCGCCCGCCAGAAGCTGTTTCCGCAGCCGCAGTTAAAATAGGGGCGGAGTCGTTGGCCTGCAAACTTATGGAGTTGCAAGTTGCGACCAACAATAATATTGCAATCGAAAATTGGTTCATGGGCTCGATGCGGGAATAGTCTCGTGGGTGTGCGGAGCATTAAACGAAAATTTACGCAGTTATTCAATAGATGATAACGAGTTCGCGCGCTTTTGCATTTCGATATCCACGGCGGCATGATGCGCATCTATGCGTGCCACCCCTGATCGTCGTCAAATAATTTCCTGGTCAATGTACGACTGGGCCAACTCCGCTTACGCCACCACCGTAATGGCAGGCTTTTTTCCGATCTTTTTCAAACAATATTGGAGCGCGGGTGCAGACGTTACCGACAGTACGTTTCATTTAGGCGTGGCGAATTCGCTGGCCAGCGTGTTGATCGCCGCACTTGCGCCGCTGCTGGGCGCAGTCGCCGACCGTGCCGGGGCGCGCAAAAAATTTCTGTTGACCTTCGGTCTGCTGGGCGTGGTGATGACCGGCAGTTTGTATTTTGTGCAGCGCGGCGATTGGGTTGCCGCCACCACTTTGTATGTATTGGCATCGGTCGGTTTTTTGGGCGGCAATATTTTCTACGACGCATTATTGGTCAACGTCGCGCATCCGAATCAACGCGACCGGGTATCGTCGCTCGGTTATGCGTTGGGTTATTTGGGCGGCGGATTATTGTTTGCAGTAAATGTGTGGATGACGCTGCAACCGCAAACCTTTGGGCTGGCCGATGCCGGTGAGGCGGTGCGTTTATCGTTTGTCTGCGTGGCGCTGTGGTGGGCGGTATTTGCATTGCCACTGCTGATTTTTGTCAAAGAAGCGGGCGCTGACGACGCGCATTTGAGTCTGGCCGCAATCAGTCAAGGACTGCGCCAATTCATGCAGACGTTTCGCGAAATTCGCCAATTGCGCATGGTTTGGGTGTTCCTGATCGGCTATTGGTTGTACATCGATGGCGTGGACACCATCGTTGTGATGGCGGTCGACTACGGCATGTCGCTGGGCTTTGATTCGAATAGCCTGATCATTGCCTTGCTGATTACCCAGTTTGTCGGATTTCCTGCTGCGCTGGTATTTGGCCGGCTCGGCGAACGCATCGGGTCCAAGCGCAGTATCTTTATCGCCATCGCAGTTTATGTCGGCGTCACCGCATGGGCGTATCAAATTTCCAATATCACCGAGTTTTACGCCATCGCGGTCACGATAGGCTTGGTGCAAGGCGGTATTCAGGCGCTGAGCCGTTCGCTGTACAGCCGGCTGATCCCGCAGGATAAATCCGCTGAATTTTTCGGTTTCTACAACATGTTAGGGAAATTCGCTACTGTGCTCGGCCCGTTACTCATGGGCTGGGTTGGTGTCATCAGTGGCAGCCCGCGTGTGGCGATTCTGTCGCTGATGGTTTTGTTCGTCGCCGGAGCCGCCGTATTGTGGCGGGTGGATGAAGGTTCAAGACCAATACCATGATCCGTAATGCGACCCAACATGCGGTCAGTTTGTGCAGTATAAAAACGTAATTCCTGAGGGCCGGGAGCATGCATAGATGGGCTAGATTAAGCTGACGCGGCAGGTCTTGCTGTGATAGCGTGAACCCGCTAAATATCGCTGGGGTCGCGATGCTTCAACGCATGCTTGCCGTACTTCAGTTTTGCTGTGCAGTACTCCTTCTGCCGGCCGTAGTATTTGCTGCGCCAGTGGGGCGCGAAGCGGCGCTGCGCGCGTTTATCGATGCGCCGGCAAACAATGTCGTTGCCAAACAACGTGCGAACCGTTCAATTGATTTTCTCGGCGCCGATCCCAAAAAACCAATTCCCGAAACCTCGTTACTGCGGCGCCCGGAAGATCGTGCCCAGGCATTTCTGAAATCCAATCGCACCCTCTTCGTTGATGCAGTGACGCCGTTAGAGTTGGTCACCACAGAAGTGCAAGACCCCGACCACGTGGGGATCAGCCAGGTGCGTATCCAGCAAATGCTGAACGGTATCCCGGTGCGCAATGCGGAAGCGGTTGTCAGGTTGAACGCAACGGGCATTACCGCCATAAGTTCCAAGCTGATTTCAGCGCCAACGCTGTTGTCGACTACGCCGTTGATTAGCGGCGATATGGCCTTGAGCACCGCGCAATCCGTGGTTCTGAAAAAATATGGGCCGGTGCCGGCGACCTTCAGCGTGCCGCAGCTTGAAATATTCGACGTGGGGCTGTTGCATGGCCAGCCGGGTCGGCCGCAACTGACTTGGTTTATCACGGTGGGCGGCGATGCATTGTATGAGCGAGTCTGGATTAACGCGACCAGCGGGGCCTTGGCTTACAACTATAGTCAACTGACAGAAGCGCGTAACCGTCGCACCTTCGATGCGAATAACGGCTCAATCATATCCGCGATACCCACGCGCAATGAAGCGCAGCCGCCCACCAATATAGCGGATGTCGATAATGGGTTTGATTTCGTCGGTGATTTTTGGAATTACTTTTTCACCGTGCATGGTCGTGACAGCTATGACGGCGCCGGCGCCGCGCTTAATGCTGTCGTCAGATATTGCAATACCAGTACCGGATGCCCGTTTAAAGGTGCGTATTGGGACGGCAACACAAGTGTGAAAAGAGTATTTCTAGGCGCAGGGTTCACCACCGATGATGTGGTCGCGCATGAGCTCACACATGCACTGATCGACCACACCTCCAAGCTGGTTTATTTAGGTGAGTCCGGCGCACTCAACGAGTCCTATGCCGACATTTTCGGCGAAACCATTGACCTGTGGAACGGCAAGGGCAACGACTCGCCCAATGTGCGTTGGATGATCGGCGAAGATCTGGTCGGGTACAGCGGTATCGGAATACGTAACATGCTTAATCCGGATTTACGCGGGCAACCGGGAAAAGTGACCGACGCCAACTACCTGTGCGACGCGGCGGATAATTTTCGGGTACACAACAATAGCGGTGTTGCGAATCATGCCTATGCACTGATGGTCGACGGCGGAAATTACAACGGCTACAGCGTCAAAGGGATCGGTCTTGATAAGGCGGCAAAAATTCAATATCGGACCCTATTGTCGTTACCGCCAACAAGCGGCTTAGTTGATAATTTCAATGGTTTGAATCAAGCCTGCAATGAATTAGTCGGCACCAACGGCATCACTCACGATGATTGCGCGCAAGTAAAAACAGCGGCGCTTGCAGTTGAAATGACAACGCTCCCCTGTCCTAAAGGGGAAGTACCCCCGGCACCGCCGGGCACGGCACCTGCGCCGGTTGCTGCCGTGGCTGGGCAATGTCCGGTTGGGCAAGTGGTTAGATATACATTTTCCGACGATTTCGAAAATACCGGTTCGGGAAATTGGGTCACGTCGGCTGCCAGCGGAGCGAACTCTTGGTTGGGTGGTAAAGGAACGCCTACGATTTATTTTTCAACCAATCCGGCAAGTGGAAGTTTCGCGTTGCATGGCAATGCGGCCACCGGCGTTTCCGATTCCAGTGTAATGATGAAAAGCGACGTGGTATTGCCGGCCAAGGCGTTGTTGCAGTTCGCCGGCAGTTACGACTTTGAAACCGGCTTTGATGGCGGTGTGCTCGAATACAGTGTGGATGCCGGGAGCAGTTGGCAGGATGCCGGGTCGCTGATCACGCTGGGCCGTAACTACGACGGTGTGTTACTCAACGGTACGAGTAACCCGTTAGGCGGGCGCGCTGCGTTTACCGGACACACCGGGGCCTATGTTAACAGCCAACTGGACCTAAGCACGCTGGCCGGGCGCTCGGTGCGGTTCAGGTTTCGCTTGGGCACCGATAATCTGGTCGCTTCGCCGGGTTGGTGGATCGATAACCTGTCCATTTATGGTTGCGCGACCACGCCCGGGGGGTTGACCTATACGCCGACCCAAGGATTGAAAACCACGGAAGCAGGGGGTACGGCGAGCTTTACGGTGGTCTTGCGCACTGCGCCGACGGCGAATGTGACCTTGACGCTGGCGTCACTCAATCCGAATGAGGGGACAGTCTCCCCGTCTGTCCTGGTATTTACACCGGCCAACTGGAATGTGCCCAAGACCGTGACCGTAAGCGGCGTCGACGATGTTGTTAATGACGGCGACATTGCCTATTCGGTGGTCACGACCAGCGTCGTGAGTGCAGACCCGAATTATAATAACTTGGTGGCGCCAAGTGTCGACTTAGTCAATATCGATAATGACGTCTCGGCCCTGGCAGTAAATCCGGCCGGCGGATTGGTGACCACCGAAGCCGGCGGAACAGCTACGTTTACGGTGGCTTTAACTAGCCAGCCGACGGCGGACGTGACCTTGAGTTTCGCCAGCAGCAATCGCCGCGAAGGCACCGTCACGCCGTCGTCTGAAACGTTCACGGCGGCCAATTGGAATCAAGCGCAAACCATCACCCTCAAGGGCATCGACGATAATGTGACGGACGGCGACGTTGCTTATTTTATCGCGGTCAATGTGAACAACAGCCTGGATCAGAAATACGCCGGACTTGCCGAACTGAGAATCGGCGCGATCAATATTGACAATGATCCGGCCCGTTTCGTGGTAACGCCGACTGTGGGATTGACAACCTCAGAGGCCGGCGGTCAGGCGACGTTTCTGGTGCGCCTGTCCAGTAAACCCAGTGCCGAGGTAACGCTGAATCTGGCGTCGAGCAACCTTGCTGAAGGGACGCTCTCAGCTTCGGTTTTGACATTTACGAGCACAAGTTGGGATATTCCACAGGCGCTCGTGGTGACGGGCGTGGATGACAACAAGATCGACGGCAATGTGCAATACACGGTAGTACTAAGCCCTGCGGTGAGCGCCGATCCCAACTACAACGGACTGGATGCTCCCGACCTTCCGGTTGTCAATTTCGACGACGACATTCCTAATATTCTGGTTACACCCGGACCTAATCTGTTCACCAGCGAGGCGGGCGGAACTGCGACCTTCACACTCGCGTTGAGTAAGGTCCCAGCGGGCAACGTTTCGATTGGCATTGCCAGCAGCAATTCTGCCGAAGGCGTAGTCAATCGCAACACCATTGTGTTTACTGCCAGTAACTGGAACAAACCCATAACCGTGATGGTGACGGGTGTTGACGATAATGCGCTTGATGGCGATGTGTTGTATTCGATCATCACCGCTCCGGCGGTCAGCGGCGATGTCGCGTACAACGGCATGAATGCCCCCGATGTGTGGTTGGTCAATCGCGACAATGACGTCGCAGAAATTCTTGTTACTCCCGCTACCAAATTGTCGACCAGCAAGGCCGGTGCTGCCGCCACATTTAGCGTGGTGTTGGCGCGCAGGCCAAATGCAAACGTCAGTTTGTCGCTGGCCTCGTCGAATGTCGCTGAAGGGGTAGTAACCTCGGAGCAAGCGCTGTTGTTTACCGTCGCGAATTGGAATATTGCACAAACGGTAACCGTCACCGGTGTAAATGATAATTTCGCGAATGGCGATGTCGCCTACAACGTGTTGATCGACCCCACCGACAGCGACGATGCAAATTACCGGATGCTTCCCGTATTGAAAGTTGGTTTGGTCAATCTCGATATCGGCAACAAGCCGGTACAACCCAACGGAAAAGCGGCGAAAATTATCGTTGTTGCCCCAGAGGTTTTAGTAACCAGTGAAAGTAGCGGTGTAGCCGCCTTTACCGTGGTGCTGAACAAAGAGCCCTCAGGTGACGTGAATATTTCTTTGACCAGCTCAATGGCGACGGAAGGGACCGTAGCTCCCAGAGGACTTACGTTTACCACCGAAGATTGGGATCGGCCCAAAACCGTGCGGGTCATTGGGGTGGACGACAGTGTTATTGACGGTGATGTGCAATACATCGTTACTCTGAGCGCGGCGAGTTCCGCAGATTCTGAATTCGCGAGCTTGGCGCCATTGCAACTTAAGGCGGTCAACAAAGACAACGATAAAGTTGCCACCGGCGCCTTTGGTGTTTTATTTATTGCTGCGTTGTGCGGCGCATTGGTTATCCGCCGTCGTTTTCCGCTGTAAGCCACCTCCGCTTCGAACCGACTTAAGGGCACGCCCATAAATCCAGAGTTCGCCCAAATGCAAAGTGCGGAAAAAGTTTCGCCGCGCGCCATAGCAGGCTTCACCCGGCAGGTAACACCTGATCCGCAGCAGTACGCAGGTCAACAAGAAGAGCTTTAGTTTCTTTTCCTCATGTCGATATCTTGACGAGAGCTTCCGTCCTTGGCTGGGGCGAGGTTCTTGTGCATTGCAGGATGGCAAGTGCATCTCCGACAAGCATGTCGAAGCATCCGACGGAAGAAAATTTGTGGCACCTGAAGAACACTAAGTAATGAGCATCATGCTGGCATGGGTAGGTGGTATCGCAGTCGGCGCAGTATTCAGCGCGGTTCTCTGGCGCAGGATTTATATTCCGCGTCTGCAAGCGCAGTGGCAGTCGGAGCGTGCGCAGTTACAGGATGAATTGTCCAAAAAAGTTCCGGCGACTGAGCTTGACAATATGCAGGAGGCTCATGTGCGTTTCGTCCGCGACGCGGAGTCCGTGTACGTCGCACGACTGGCTCAGGCGCGCGCGGAAACAGCCGCGCGCGAACAGGAACTCATTACTTTGCGCGCCGATTACGCACACAGCCAACGCGCTTTGGAGCGCACAGTTTCCGAGCACCAAGTACGCATCGAAAATTGCCGCGCCGGGATTAAAAAAGATGTAACCGACTTGCTGACGATCCTGTCAAGCATCGAGCGCTGGAACGACGGCATGGGCAAGCTGGTGCAGTCCAACAATGTGATGCAGCAACGCAACGCCGATTTCGCTGAAATCGTGCAACAAATCATTATTCTCGCCTTGAACGCCACCATCGAAGCGGCGCGTGTCGGTGAAGCCGGGCGCGGCTTCGCGGTAGTGGCCTCCGAAGTAAAATCTTTGGCGACGCGTTCGGAAACATTCAGTGCCGGCTACAAGGACTGCCTGCATAAAAGCGATGCGGTCACTATCGCAACATTTCAAGACATTCAAGCCAGCGGCAAGATGATCCTGACGGCGGTACACGCGCTTAATGCCAAAGTGGATCAACTTGGACTTCAGGAGCCGTCATGACGCCCGCCCCGGCAGCGTTTCCACAGACCGCGAAAGATTCTTTGGCCAAGCTGCTGGCTGACAGTCTGGAGGAGTCGCTGAAGACCGACAGCTACGCGTCATGGACCCTCCAGCCCTTGACTAATCCAGAGCAGGTGGCCGCGCCGGAATTCACCATGCTGACAATATCGTCGTACGACTTCCGTATTTTTGTGCTGCTGCATTCAACTTGCAGCGCACCTTCTCTGCGTTATGCGGCCGACGCCTTGCGGATGCCGCTGGAGCAACTCACCACAGCGCGTTACTACGATTTTCTGGGTGAGCTGGGCAACCGTTTTTGCGGCGCTTTTAAGCGCGATCTGGGCAGTTGCTTTCCGCATATGGGGATGTCTACGCCAAATCGCTTGCGCAAAGAGAGTCTCAAACACCTCAAGAGTTTGTCGTTTTCTTACGATACTCACGTCAGTGCACAAGCAAACGAGGAAACCACCTTTTGCGCGAGTTTGTTCGTCTCGGTGTACAGCACGCGCGAATTTCGTTTGGACAAACTGCAAAAAGTGGAAGAACCGGTTGAGGCCGGGGCACTGGAGCTATTTTGAATAACCCATACTTCGAGAGGACCGTATGAATTTAACCGCCACGATCAAGGTGTCGACACAGCCGCCTGCAGAGCAGCACGGAATACGGAGCAAAGTTGTAGTCGTCGAACACGACAAAGACAAGCTGCGTGCGCTGAAAAAATTTATCGAAAACTCCAACCTGGATGGTTATCAAGCGAGCAAGAGCACGGTGCTGAGCATTTTGAGCCGCAGCGTTGATCTGGGCGCAATCTTTCTGTCGCATAGCGACGGCCATGGACGCGAAGAGGTCGAGCTGGCGCTGGCAATTCACAAGGCCCGCGCCGAGCTACCGATTTTTCTGCGCGTGGATGCACAGATGGCGGTCGGCGATCTGCCGGTCGAATTGCGCAACGTGATCGCCGGCGTTTATGTGCACGGTGAATTCGAGCCCCTGAAAGAGCTAGTGGATACGTTTTTGTTCAATCGTCACTATCCCAACGAATTCGTGGCAGGCGTGAAGGAATTCACGCTGAGCGCGTTCCGTGCCGCCTTCAAGGGTTTAAATGTCGAGGTCGACCCGCCCTACATTGTAAAAGACAAAATCATTTACGGAGAACTGTTCAGTCTGCTACCGCTGGAAAGCGCTTGGTGCCGCGGTTACATGACACTGCAATCGGAAGAAGAAAACGTTCGCGCCGCGATTGCCGCGCGTAAGACCCAGCTCCATGCCGTCGAGCCTAGCTTTCGCCACGTCAACGAACTGCTGTCGGAACTGGCGAACATGATCTGGGGTGCATTCAAAACCCGTTACGGGTCGACGACGGCCGAAGCACACGGGCGGATGCGCGTCGAAGTGCCGATTATTATTAATCATGCGCGCAGATATATTTCGTTCGGTGCCGACGATCCGCAATTGTGTTTCAAATTCACGCTCACCGATCCGGAGGGCAAGCTCCAGCCGGTGGTGATGTACGAGAAATTCATTTTTAGCCTGGACTGGTCGCCGGAGAAATATGCCGAGTCCAACCAGAGCGTTAACGAACTGGTGTCGTCCGGCGAACTGGAACTATTTTAGTAAGTTATTGTAAAGATGTGGCTTAAAAAAACTTGATTTATCAGCGGAGATTTAACTATGGCACAAATTCTGGTGGTCGATGATTCCGACGCGGTACGCAGTCAGGTGAGCGGATTTTTCAGCACCAATGGCTTCTCGGTGATCACGGCGGTGGACGGCAAAGACGGTCTTGCCAAGGCATCGAGCAATCCGGATATCAAACTTATTTTCGCCGACGTCAACATGCCCAATATGGACGGATTGACGATGGTCGAAAAAATCCGCAGCGATGTCGGCAACAAGACGGTCAACATCATCATGCTGACCACCGAGAGCGACGCCAACATGAAGCAACGCGGTAAAGCCGCCGGCATCAAGGGCTGGATCGTGAAACCGTTCAACGGCGCGAACGTGCTGGAAACCGTGAAGAAGATGGTTGCCGGTTAACGACTTAAAGCAATGGTCATAGCCGTGGCGAGCGCAGTGGGCTTGTCATAGAAATTGACTCTGGGAGCAACTGCGGTATGCACGCAAACACATTGGAAACTACCCCCGGCAGCGGTCTACAGCCGAAGACGCCTTTTGCTCACCGCTGGATGGCGGTGTTATTTCACGTCCATGCGTTGATGAATAAAGTCACCATTCGTAAAAAAATCTGGGTCAGTTTCGGCGTGTTGGTGGTGCTGTTGGTCGCGGTGGGCATCACGGCGTTCAACAGCCTGAAGGCCAACAAGGAAAAACTTTCCACGTTGGTGAACGACGTCCAACCCGCCACGGAACTGTCGCTTAACTTGGTCGATCAACTGGATCGCGCTTCCGCCTCGCTGGGTTTTTATTTGCTCAGCAAGGAGCAGGTGCACAAAAACGACTACGTCAGTAATTTGAGCAAGATCACGCAGTCGGTACAAACCTTGAGCGCGATGCGCATTGTGCGAGACGACGCGGCGACGTTCAAAATGGTCGACGAAGTGCAGCAGGGCATTGCCAAACTGCAAAGCTATAAGGAGCAGATGCTGGTGTTTGCCAGCGATGACGCGAAGAACGTTCCGGCGCTTGGGTTTGCCAGCCGCGAAGTGAATCCCCGTGCGCAGACCATGTTGCAAAGTCTGCAAGAAATGCTGTTGGCAGAAAGCGGTGAGAGTGCCAACCAAGAGCGTCGTCAGTTCCTGCTGGATATGTTTTCGTTACGTACCAATGTCGCCAGCGCCCTGAACGAATTACGCATTTTTCTTGCGTTCCGTGCCGACGCCAACAAAGAGAATTTTCGCAGCTACATGGAGCTGGCCGTGCGTGATGCAAGCAAGCTCAACGGTGCCAGCAAAAGCCTGCTGAACTTTGAGCAAGAAGCGTCGTTCGAAAACTTCAACGCGGCGTTCAAGGAGTGGGGGCCGGCCGCCGAGCAAGTAATGAAAATCCATGGCGCCGAAGACTGGCGCCAGGATGCTTACATCATTCGCAAAGATTTATCGCCGTTGGTGCTGCAAATTCAGGATCGCTTGACTGCACTGGTCAAGACCCAGCACGATTTCAGCGTCGAAAGCAGCTCGCAGCTCACCCTTCAGGTGAGCCACACCCAATATATTGTGGCTGGGCTGATCATGCTGGGCATGGTCTGCGCCGTGATGGTGGGGTTTTTCCTGACACGTACCATTCTCACGCCGATTGACGCCTTGAAAACCAGTGCCGCGCAACTGGCGCACGGTCATCTGGATCAAGAAATCGACACGCGGCGCAGCGATGAGCTGGGCAGCTTGGCACACAGTTTTTCCGACATGCGCGATGCGATCAGGAAGAAGATCGATGACCTGCGCGTGCTCAATGTGACCGGCCAGACCATGGCGAGCATGCATGATCCGATGAAAGTTCTGGAGCATGCGTTGAAGACCATGCGTGCTCACTGCGATGTGGAGTGGGGCTCGGTCTACCTGTTTAACGCGGAGAAAAGCTTACTGGAAGTGAAAGCGTACTCGCCGGCGCGCGACGAGAGCGCGGTGCACGACGCGCGCACCTTCAAGCTCGGTGAGGGTGTCGCCGGTCGTGCGGCGCAACACAAACGCATCATTTATATTCCGGACACCACGCAAGATCATCAGTTCGAAGCGCAGCTAGGCGATGATGCCTCGGCGCGAGCCATTATCTGCGTGCCGATGGTCGACAATAATGAGATTTTCGGCGTCATGAATTTCTGCGGCGATGTCGGCGACGTAAAATTCGTCGATTCGGATCGCGAGTTTGCCGAAACCATTGCACGCACCGCCGTGGTCAGTTTCAAGAATATTCACATGCTGAATGTGATTGCAGAACAAAATCGCACCTTGGAGCAAAAAGTCGAGAGCCGCACCGCCGAACTGCGACAGAAGACCAATGACATTAATAACATGTTGCAGAACATGCACCAGGGCATCTTTACGATTTTACCCGGACGCGCGATTCATCCCGAGTATTCCGCGTATTTGGAGAGCATTGTGGAAGACAAGAATGTCGCAAACTCGGATGTCATGGACTTGCTGTTCAGGAACACGAATCTGGGCTCCAATGCCTTGTCGCAAATCTCTGCGGCATTGGATGCAATTCTGGGTGAGGAGTCGATGATGTTCGATTTCAACCGCCATTGCCTAGTGCATGAATTCACTCGGACCATGTCGGGAGGGCGCACCAAGATCCTCGAACTCGATTGGGATCCGATTGTGAGCGAAACCGACGTCATCGAAAAACTCATGGTCACAGTGCGCGACGTCACCGAGTTGCGCGGCTTGCAGGCAGAGGCCGAAAAGCAGAAGTCCGAGTTGCAGGTCATCGGGCAGATTTTGTCGGTCGGTCAGGACAAGTTCATCGGATTTATCAAGGACGCTACGCGCTTTCTGGACGAAAACGAAAAACTCATTAACGCGGCGAGCAACGCATCGGCCGATATTGTCGCGACCCTGTTCCGTAACATGCACACCATCAAGGGCAACGCGCGCACCTACGGATTCATGGGCATCACCGATGTGGCACATGAAGCCGAAACTTCCTACGACGTGCTGCGTAAGAATCTCGATTCGTTTTGGGACAAGAGCAAAATGCTGGAGGAGTTGTCTCGTACTCGTCAGCGAATCGAAAGCTACGCAACGATTAACAAGGAAAAACTTTCCAACACCTCGTCCGACGGCGTGTATGTCGATTTAATGCTGATCGACAAGCTGCGGGTCGTGCTGGAGCACGTCAATGAGCATGACGTGAGTGCATTGCGCAGCGCCGTGAAAACCGTGAAGTCAATCTCAGGTGCCATCGGCACGGAATCGATTCCCGCGCTGCTGGATGCCATCACGCGTTCGATGCCGGAACTGGCGCAAAAACTTGGTAAGGTCGCACCGCACATCGTTATCAAAGATAACGGCATCCGTCTGGCGGTCGAAGTTGCACAGGTGATGAAGAACGTATTCACGCATGGTTTCCGCAATGCCATGGATCATGGCCTTGAAACCGGCGCGGAACGTAAGGCACATGGCAAGCCCGAGCGGGGTACGATCACGTTGGATGTGCGCGAGGAAGACGGGGGGGTAGTGCTGGCGCTGTCGGATGATGGTCGCGGGTTGGCCCTGCGCAAGCTCAAGGAAAAAGCCGCCGCACAAGGTTTGGTGCACGCCAACGCGGAGTTGAATGACCACGCATTGGCCGATCTGGTTTTTCAGTCGGGCGTGTCGACTGCAGCGAACGTGAGCGACATCTCCGGTCGTGGTGTGGGAATGGACGCGATTCGGAAATTCGTCGAGAACCTCGGTGGAAAAGTCGAGATCCGCTTCACGAAAAAGTCAACAAGTGACGCTGAATTCCGGCCGTTCGAGTCGCGCATCATCCTTCCAGCGGCCTGTGCGGTTAAGGTGGCCTAAGCCGCTACATTGCGGCAATGCGCGTATGTTGCTCGCGCAGTTTGTCTAAGGCCGACTGCGTGTCGTGTAATTTCGCGCGTTCCTTGTCGACCACGGCCGCAGGCGCTTTGTCGGCGAAGCTGGGATTAGCCAGCTTCGCGCCGATGCGTTCGACTTCGCCGCTGAGCCGGTCCATTTCTTTCGCCAAACGCGTCAGCTCGGCGTTTTTGTCGATCAGTCCCGCCATTGGAATCAACACTTTCATTTCGCCGACCAAGGCCGTGGCTGATTCCGGCGGTGGCGCGGCGGCGTCGAGCCAGGTGATGGTGTCGATGCGTGCGAGCGCGACTACGAAATTGTGGTTCTCGGTTAGCAAGCGCTGATCTTCAGCCGAGCCATTTTGCAGCAACACCGGCAGTGGTTTACTCGGGGCGATGTTCATGCCGCTGCGAATTTTGCGCACGCCCAGCACGAAATTCATAATCCAGTCCATGTCGGTCGCGGCGCGAGTGTCGATCAACTTTGCATTTACGCTGGGGTAGTCGCGCAACATGATGGTGGCGCCGCTGACACCCGCCAAAGGCGCCACACGTTGCCAGACTTCCTCGGTGATGAACGGCATGATGGGATGCGCCAGACACAGCGCGCGCTCCAGCACCTGCACCAGCGTATGGCGCGTACCACGTTGTTGCGCGGGCGTGCTGTCGGCGGAAGTCAGCACCGATTTTGTCAACTCAAGGTACCAGTCGCAGTAGCCGTTCCACAAGAATTCGTAGATTGCCTGCGCGGCATGGTCGAGTCGATAGTGCTCAAGCGCTTCATGCACCTGCCGGGTGGTTTCTTGCAGACGGCTAAGAATCCAGCAATCCGGCAAACTCAATTGCAATTCGCCGCCCTGGGCGCCGGTGGCCGCTCCTGCGCTCGCGGCATTCGGACTTCCCTGTCCAGCATCCTGGCCTTCGGTGTTCATCAGTACGTAGCGCGCTGCATTCCACAGTTTATTGCAGAAGTTGCGATAGCCTTCGATGCGCGCCAGGTCGAAGTTGATGTCGCGCCCGGTGGAGGCCAGCGCCGCGAAAGTGAAGCGTAACGCGTCGGTGCCAAACGCAGGAATACCGTTGGGAAATTCATCGCGCGTGGCTTTTTCGATGCGCTTGGCCATGTCGGGTTGCATCAGGCCGGTGGTGCGTTTCTTCACCAGCGTTTCCAGTGTGATGCCGTCGATCAAGTCGATCGGGTCGAGGATGTTGCCTTTGGATTTCGACATTTTCTGGCCGTGTGCGTCGCGCACCAGTCCGTGAATATAGACTTCGTGAAACGGCACTTCGCCGGTGAATTTCAGACCCATCATGATCATGCGGGCCACCCAGAAGAAAATAATATCGAAACCCGTCACCAGCACTGCGGTTGGATAAAATGCTTTCAGTTCAGGTGTCTTTTCCGGCCAGCCGAGTGTGGAGAACGGCCACAATGCCGACGAAAACCAAGTGTCCAGCACGTCGCTGTCTTGGGTAAGCGTCACACTGGGCACGAGTTTATGTTTTGCGCGCACCTCGGCTTCGCTGCGTCCGACATAAATATTTCCGGCGGCGTCATACCAGGCGGGGATGCGATGCCCCCACCAGATTTGCCGCGAGATGCACCAGTCCTGAATATTGCGCATCCAGTCGTAATAAGTGTTCTTCCAGTTGTCGGGTACGAAGCGGATCTGGCCGGTTTCCACGGCTTTAATCGCTGGCTCGGCCAGCGGTGCGACTTTCACGAACCACTGGTCGGTGAGCAGCGGTTCGATGACGGCGTGGGTGCGGTCACCCCGTGGCACCATCAACTTGTGCGGCTTGACTTCGGCGAGCAGGCCCGCAGCTTCGAGATCAGCGACGATACGCTTGCGGGCAACGAAGCGGTCCAGAGTGCGATACGCGGCCGGAGCGAGATCGTTGATTTTCGCATCGATGGTAAACACGTTGATCAGCGGCAGTTGGTGGCGCTGACCGACGGCGTAGTCGTTGAAGTCGTGCGCCGGTGTAATTTTCACGCAGCCGGTACCGAATTCCCGATCCACGTAGTCGTCGGCAATGATGGGAATCTGTCGGCCAGTGAGCGGCAGGTTCACGCTCTTGCCAATCAGGTGTTGGTAACGCTCGTCTTCCGGATGCACTGCGACGGCACTGTCGCCCAGCATCGTCTCCGGGCGCGTGGTCGCGACAATGAGATGCCCGCTGCCGTCGGCGAGCGGGTAGCGCAAATGCCACAGGCTGCCGCTTTCTTCCTCGGCGATGACTTCAAGATCCGAAACCGCCGTGTGTAGCACCGGGTCCCAATTCACCAGGCGCTTGCCGCGATAGATCAAACCTTCTTCGTGCAGGCGCACGAACACTTCGGTGACTGCTTTGGATAAGCCGTCGTCCATCGTGAAACGTTCGCGCGACCAATCCAGCGACGCGCCCATGCGGCGCAACTGGCGTGTGATAGTGCCGCCGGATTCTTCCTTCCAGGTCCAGACTTTTTTGATAAATTCATCGCGGCCCAAATCGTGTCGGGTCTTGTTTTGCGCGTTGAGCTGGCGTTCGACCACCATTTGCGTGGCGATGCCCGCGTGGTCGGTGCCGGCTTGCCACAAGGTGTTGTCGCCGCGCATGCGGTGGTAACGCGTGAGCGCGTCCATGATGGTGTCCTGGAACGCATGCCCCATGTGCAAGCTGCCGGTGACATTGGGCGGCGGGATCATGATGCAGTAGGGTGTGCCCGTGCCGCTGGGGCTGAAATAACCTTGGCTTTCCCACTTGGCATACCAACGTTGTTCGATTTCGTGGGGCGCGTAAGTTTTTTCCATGGGTCGCTAAACCTGGGTGAGTGCGTCGAACGGAGATCGTCGCGGATGCGACGATTATAGCGGTACTGCTCAGGGCTTGTGCGGGGGATTCCGGATCGCGTCTTCGACCAGCTTGGGCAGCATCTCTTTTATTTTAACGTGTACTTTTTCGCGCAGGATATGTGTCGCCTGATCCATCGCGTAGGCGAAGGCGTGATTCATTGCATAGCTGACGACCTTGTCGATTTCAGGCAGCAAGATGCTACGCAATTTTTCTGAGATATGGCGGATATCGTCCGCGCTGAGCTGGGTTTCCGGCGGCGCTTCGCTGACGCCCAAACCGCCGTGCTCTGGCCCGATCAACACCGGATCGAACGACGGCACTTCGGGCCGCATATAGGCGTCTACGACTTTTTGCACTTCTTCGGGCGAGGCGGGCGTGTCCAAGGTGGGAATATTGCGTTCGGTCGCGGCTTCAGCGGCTTTGCGTTCTGCGGAATTGGCCTTGAGCCAGACGGCAAGCGGGGGGATCGTGTCGTTCATGCGGCACTCGTCGTATCAATGGGGTGGGACAGCATAGTACATCCGTGCTCGCGGTAGACGCGAAAGCGTTCACGTCCTTTGAGTTTGACAGCGTCCTCGCCATCGATAATTTCCGCGACGCGCGCCAAGCTTGAGTAGAACATCGGCATTTCATCGCTGATATTGATGAGAACATCAACGTGCAACTTGGGTTGTTCGTGGTGGCCGATGACGACCGGGCTGTGCACGGCGTCGCCGTCGCGATAACACTCATGCGGCACGAAGCTGCCGCTTTGAAATGTCCACAATAACTTGTCAAGTTGCTGGCTGTGGTGTTCGCCCGGGGTATGGATGTAAACGCGCTTGCCCAGATGGTAAATTTTTTCCGCCAAGCGACAGGCAAACAGCGCGCGTTGCCCGGGCTGGGCAAGAATATAAAAGTCCACCTGCGGTGCGACGGTCATTCCGCCGGGGCCTGATCGGCGCAGCGATCCAGCAAATATTGCGTGAGCAGGGCCACCGGTCGACCTGTGGCACCTTTGTCGCTGCCGGTTTTCCATGCGGTGCCGGCGATATCCAGGTGCGCCCAGTTAAATTTCTTGGTGTAGCGCGCGAGGAAACACGCTGCTGTGATCGCGCCGCCGTCACGTCCGCCGACGTTGGCCATGTCGGCGAAATTGGATTTGAGCTGATCCTGATAGTCGTCCCACAGCGGTAATTCCCAGGCGCGGTCATGGGCGTATTTGCCGGCCTTGAGCACGTCGTGAATCAACGGTGGATGATTGCCGAACAGGCCGCTGGCATGGCGCCCAAGTGCGACAACACAGGCGCCGGTGAGGGTGGCGATGTCGATGACGGCGCGGGGTTCATAACGTTCGATGTAAGTCAGCGCGTCGCACAGAATCAAACGGCCTTCGGCGTCGGTGTTTAAAATTTCAATGGTTTGGCCCGACATACTCGTGACGACGTCACCGGGTTTGTTGGCGGCGCCGTCGGGCAGGTTTTCCGATGCCGGTACCGCGCCGATAATGTTCAACGGCAATTTCAATTCCGCCGTTGCGCGCAATGCGCCAAACACTGAGGCGCCGCCGCACATGTCATATTTCATCAAATCCATATCGCCGGCTGGCTTGATGGAAATACCGCCAGCGTCGAAGGTCAGCCCCTTGCCCACCAGCGCAATCGGTTTGAGCGTTTTGGGCGCGTTTTTGTATTCCATCAAAATGAGCTTGGCGTCTTCGCGGCTGCCGCGCGACACCGACAGCAGTGAACCCATGCCGAGCTTTTTCATGTCGCGCTCTTCCAGCACGGTGACTTTGATCGCCTTGAATTCTTTTCCCAGTGCAACGGCTTGTTCGGCCAGATACGTGGGCGTGCAGATATTGCCGGGCAGGTTGCCCAGGTTTTTTGCCAGCTCAACGCCGTTGGCGATGGCCACACCGGCATGCATTGCGTCTTGCGCCGCAGCCGCATCTTTACGCTCGGAAATACCCAGGACGAATTTACGCAAGGCGCGACGAGGTAGATCTTTTTTGCTCTTCAGTTGATCGAAGCGATATAACGCATCGCGTGTGGCTTCAACCATCTGGCGCACGCACCACGGCAGCTCGCGTCCGAGCACATGCAGTTCTGCGAGATACGAGAACGCATCGGCGACGTTAATTTCAGCGAGTGCCTTGGTCGCGGTCGTGACAATTTTGAAATAGTGAGCGTCGTGTAACTCGCGTTCACGCCCGCAACCCACCAGCAGCACACGTTCGGCGGACACCTGCGGGACGTTATGCAGCAGCAGCGTTTGGCCCACTTTGCCGTCGATATCGCCGCGCTTTAGCACCTCAGTGAGGTAGCCCTGGCTAGCGCTATCGAGTTGTTGCGCCGCGTCGCTCAAACGCCGTGCTTCGTGCAGGCCAACGACGACACAGGCGCTACGTTGCCGATGGGCTTCGCCACTTTTGATTGTAAATTCCATGTTGCATCCTCGACGTGGTCGCGTGGTGGGTTGAGGCTGAATTGCGTACAGTGCTTTATTTTACGTATTTTGTTGGGGCTGAGAATGTATTAGTGTAGCAAGCCATTTCACTTTCGTGTGTCTGACAAAAGCGCCGCGCCTTGGTTGTTCAACGTTATTTGATCAAAGAAGTTCTGCAAACGCTGCTGGCAGTGCTGGCGGTGTTGTTACTGATTTTTCTGGGCCGGCATTTTGCACGCTATCTTGCCGAAGCTGCGTCGGGCGAATTGCCGGCTGAGCTGATTTTTCGTTTGCTCACGACCTTGACGTTGAGTTCATCGGTATTGTTGGTGCCGTTCGCATTTTATATCGCGGTGCTATTGGCATTCGGGCGTTTGTACCGCGACAACGAAATGACCGCGCTTGCGGCTGCCGGCATGGGCACCAGCCGTGTGTTGCGTCCGATCATGGTGCTGTCGTTGGCGGTGGCGGGCATGGTGGCGGGGTTGTCGCTGCTAGTATCACCATGGGCGGTGGAGCAGGGCATGCAACTGCGTGAGCAAGCAGAAGCGCAGTCGGAATTATCCACGATCAGTGCCGGGCAATTTCGCGAGATCGGCATGGGCCAGAGTGTGTTTTATATCGAGAGTCTGTCCGCCGACAAAAAACTCATGAATCATGTGTTCGTGCAAAACAGCACGGCGAGCGGCGATGATTTATTCGTCGCGAATAACGGCTACCAATACACCAACGCGCAAAGTGGCGACAGTTTTTTGGTGTTGCTGGACGGACGGCGTTACGAAGGCAATGTTGGAGCAGAGCACTTTCGCATTCATGAATACGCCAAGGCCTCGGTACGCATGGAGCAGAAAGGGATGCAACCGCACGCGCGTAAACGCGATGCTCAATCTACCCGCGCGCTGCTTGCGTCAGATGACGTTCTTGATAAAGCGGAATTGCAGTGGCGGATTTCGATGCCGATTTCGGCGCTGCTGCTGGGTTTGCTCGCCGTGTTGGTGAGTCGCACATCGCCACGCGAAGGGCGCTATGCAAGACTTTTTGGCGCGATCTTAATTTATATTATCTATAACAATCTGATGGGGGTGGCGCGAAACTGGTTGCAGCATGGCGACGTATCGCCGGCACTGGGTATGTGGTGGGTACATGCACTGTTGATCCTCGCCACCACTGGCCTGCTCGCGCACCAATATGGCTGGCGTTACCTGGGTGCGCGGCTGGTCGGGGCGCATCACTGATGATGCGTATCCTTGACCGTTACATCGCAACCAGCATCGCAGCACATACGGCCATCGTGTTGTTTGTGCTACTGGCCTTGTTCACTTTTTTTGCGTTCATGGATGAATTGGGCGCGGTTGGGCGTGGCAGTTATGGTTTGGCGCAAGCGGGGCAGTACGTGCTGCTGACCATGCCGCGCATGATGGTTCAGATGTTTCCAATTGCCGCCTTGATCGGCAGCATGGCTGGCTTGGGTTTGCTGGCGCGTCACAACGAATTGACCGTGATCCGCGCTGCCGGTGTGCCGCTGTCGCGCATCGTGTGGTCGGTGATGAAAGTGGGCTTGCTGTTGGTGATCGCAGTCACGGTGGTCGGCGAATGGATCGCGCCGCACAGCGAAAGCCGCGCACAAGTGCTGCGTTCGGTGTCGATGTCGGAAAATATCAGCTTCAAAGGTAAAAACGGGCTGTGGGCGCGGGATGCAACCAGTGTGGTGAATGTGCGCGAGATCTTGCCGGACGGTAAACTTGCCGGTGTCCACATCTATGATTTCGCTGAGCCCAACCGGCTCAAGCAAATCACTCAGGCCCAGCAAGCGGTCTATCGGCATGATCATTGGTTATTGCAAGGCGTTACCCATCAACAATTCGAAGCGAATGCGGTGCGATCAAGCCAGGTCGCTCAGGAAGAATGGAATACGCGCCTGAGCCCTGATTTATTGAGCGTCGTAATTGTCAAGCCTGACACCTTATCGGTGACTGGGCTGCGCAATTACGTGAACTACCTGCATGAGAATGGGCTGAAAGCGGAGCGTTACGAAGTCGCGTATTGGTCGAAGATCGCCGCACCGTTTGTCACCGGCGTGATGGTATTCCTGGCGATCCCCTTTGTCTTTGGTCCGCTGCGTTCGGTCACGGCCGGGCAACGTATCGTGGTTGGCACTCTCATCGGCGTGGGTTTCTATTTGTTCAACCAAGTGATCACGTACGTCACCTTGGTGTATGAACTTAATCCCATTGCCGGCGCTTTGCTGCCGGCAATATTATTCAGCGCCTATGCGGTGTATTTGATGCGTAAGGTATTTTAGCTTGATGGTCTCAGCGTGCTGTTAACCGGTCTAGCTACACCGTTTCCACGCCCGGGTTGTCTTTGAAGCCTTTAATGACGGGGACGTTCAAATCTTTAATTTGCACGGTCTTTTTGTGTCGCAGGTAATTCGCAACCACATCCCAGATGGGTTCACCCTTGACCGATTCTTGTACGCTGGCCCAACCGGCGACTTTATATTTTTTGCTGGCGACGATGGGTTTACCCTTTAGCTCCATATTGCTGATGCGCTTACTGATTTTCTCGGCCGGGTCGATAGTAAATTTCAAACCACCAACGCGTACCATATCGCCGCCTTGCTGGTAGTAAGGGTCGACGTTAAAGAGATTGTCCGCCACATCTTCGAGAATTTCTTTAATGCGCTCGCCAGTCATTTCATTCAGGGTAGTGGCCGGATAAGTGATGGAGGTTTGGTCCATGACATGTTCAAAATTGATGGTATCGCCTGGCAGCAAGGTGGTGCCCCAGCGAAAGCCCGGTGAAAACGCGATCTCGGCGCCTTTAACTTCCATCATGGCATTGAGAATAAGCTGGTCGAAGGTGCCGTTAAAATTTCCACGGCGATAGAGCAGGTCTTCGGTTACGGCGAGTTTTTCTTCAAGCTTGGTCTTAAATGGCGCACGCACTTTTTCGATCAGCGCATGCATTTCCTTGTCAGGCGCTAGAAGATTGGAAAATACTGGCAATAATTTAAAACGGAAATCACGCAATTTGCCGTCTTTTACATCCATGTCCAACACGCTCAGGAATTTACCGTTGGAACCCGAATTAATCACGATGGTTTTGCCGCCGCCGTTATTTACCAGGATCGGAGCCGGTACCGCATCGTGGGTGTGGCCACCAAGAATCGCGTCTATGCCGCGCACGCGATTAGCCATTTTCAGGTCCACATCCATGCCGTTGTGCGATAACACCACCACCACGTGCGCGCCAGCAGCGCGCGCTTTGTCGACGGTTTCCTGCATGTGCTCTTCATTAATCCCGAAGCTCCAGTTCGGGATCAGATGGCGTGGATTCGCGATCGGTGTGTAAGGGAATGCTTGCCCAATGATTGCAATGGGCACCTTGTTGATTTCGCGAATAACATAAGGCTTGAAAACCGGTTCATTCCATTCGTTGTCAACAACGTTTTGGGCGAGAAATTCCATCTTACCTTCAAGACTGTTGGCGATGATTTGTTTAACGCGTTCCGCGCCAAACGTGAATTCCCAGTGCCCGGTCATGATATCAACGCCGAGCAACAACGAGGCGTCGACCATGTCTTGCGCCTGGGTCCACAACGAGGTGGCGGAACCCTGCCAGTTGTCACCGCCGTCAAGCAATAAGGCGCCAGGTCGTTGTCCACGTAGTTTTTTCACTAACGTCGCTAAATGGGCGAAGCCACCAACCTTGCCGTATTTGCGTGCGGCATTAACATAACCTAGCGGGGTCATCGCATAGGCTTCCAGTGAATTTTCAGGAATTTTGTACGTTTTCAGCAAATGGTGCCCGACCAGATGAGGTGCCTGACCTTGCATCGCGCCTACACCCAGATTGATATGCGGTTCTCGAAAATAAACCGGAAGTAGCTGGGCATGACAATCAGTCAGGTGCAGCAAAGAAACGTTGCCGAAAGGCGGCACGTCGTAGGCGTCGCTGGAGTCAGCATAGGTTCGGGATGAAATATCAATTCCGGCTACGCTTGCTATTGCCAGTAGTTCTAAAAATTCCCGGCGGGAAATACCCATGTTTTTCTCCTAACGGCGCGAATCAACGGCTTAGGCAGTGATACACAAAAACGTACCTGTAAAATCACTGACAAGAATTTAAAAAATCAGCGCATTCTAAGTGTTCGGCATAAAAACAGGCAAGGCTTAATTGTGAGTAGGGGTCTGCGGAAATTACGGGATTTATATGGCATGTGAGCAAGTAGCAGTTGTCGAAATTTTTGAGTGTTAATTTGCTGTGATAATTTAAATTGCCTCTTAACAAAACTCAGCCGAATTTAACGGGTAAATGAGTTGCACAAACGCCGAGCAGTCGAGCCGGGAGTTCGGATTCGCAGTGTCGGCGGTTGAATCGGTAACAGAATTCGTTGAGGTATTCCTGCAAGTATTTTCCGGACACGCCGTGAAAGGTACCGAGAATGAAGCGCTTGAAGTTGCTGATGACGAGATGCACCCAAGGTAGCCATTCATGGGCTTTTTCAGGGGGTGTGTTTTGAGGGAGGTGGCGGTGGTGTTCATCCAGACATTTCAGGGCGGCCAAGCCATCGGTCACCACCGTTTCACCTGCTTTCAAGCGGCGCTTTGCAAAGTCTCGGATCGTCTCGCGATTCACGTGGTCCACCGCCTCCATCGCCGTGTTGCTTATGGCATCCACTGCACTGGTACAGTCCTCGGCTGGGCAAACGGTGACCGTGGCCGCAGGCCGAGCATTAGAAGCCCTGCGGCCAGCGTTCCTTGAACAAATACGCTTGGTATGCGTCTTCTTCTCCAAAGCGCCGTTGCCACTGCAAAAAACTCATCGCTTCCTTTTTCATCGCACCACTCCTAACCGGTTGTTCGTGCAACAAACATAGAAGTTTTGCTGAGTTTTGTTAAGAGGCAATTAGAATAAAGCTTCACTGGGCGTCGTTGCGTTTTTGGTTGATTTCAAGCTGCAACTCTTCAACTGCATTGATCAACTGCTGCACGCGTTCGCCCAGCGGCGTGAGCCGGTACTCAACGCGCGGCGGAATCTCCGCATAAGCCTGCCGCTCCACCAATTCAAAGCCGAGCATCCGGCGCAAGCAGTCGTTCATCACCTTGGTCGTCAAACCGTCGAGTGAGCGGGTGATTTCGCCGGGGCGATTCGTCCCGTCATGAATGAGCGTGATGATGCGCGCCGACCATTTGCAGGCGAAGATGCTCTCGGTCATCGCGGCGGCCGAGGTGCGCTTTCTAGTGGTTGTACGCGCGCTCTTGGTGGCGCTGCGCAGTGGGCTGCGCGTGAAATTTTCTTTCAGTGATTTTTTCTTAATTAACACAGAAAAGTACCTACCCTTCGGAAAAGTGCCTGCTGTTAAGCGTAGCTCGAAACAGTTAATTTCACGTTCGGCAGCATAGCAAACTTATTTCAACGGAGGAGTTATGTCATTTCAAGGCAAGGTTGTTTTAATTACCGGTGGCGGCACCGGGATTGGCAAGGCGGCGGCGGAGCGCTTTATCGCATTGGGCGCGAAACTGGTCATCAACGGACGGCGTGAAGATGTGTTGGGGAAAACTGCGGCGCAGCTTGATGCCTCGGGTGCAAAAGTACGCAGCGTGGTGGGCGACATCGCCGATCCCGCAACGGCGCAACGCATGGTTGAGGCGGCGAAAAAACACTTCGGCGGTGTCGACGTGCTGATCAATAACGCGGGTATTTTTAAACCGCTGCCGTTTTTACAACATACTGCTGCTGACGTGAACGCCTATCTCGACATTATTCTCAAGGGCACGTTTTTCGCGTCGCAAGCGGTGATCCCGGCGTTGCAGCAGCGCGGCGGCGGCGCCATCGTCAATGTCGGTTCGATGTGGGCGACTCAAGCGATTTCACTCACACCGTCCAGCGCTTATTCAGCGGCGAAAGCCGGTGTGCACGCGTTGACGCGCAACCTCGCCATCGAGTTCGCCAAGGATAAAATCCGCGTTAACAGCGTCGCCCCCGCCGTGGTGGAGACGCCGGTCTACAATACTTTCTTAACGCCGCAGCAGGTTGCCGAAGTGTTGCCAAGCTTCAATGCGTTTCACCCGCTGGGGCGCAACGGGCAGCCCAAAGATATCGTCGCTGCCATCACGTTTTTAGCCAGCGATGAGGCAGCCTGGATCACCGGTGCATTGTTGCCCGTGGATGGCGGTGTTACCGCTGGAAGATGATGTTCGGTGCTTGAAGCGCAAGCGCCACTCGCTCATAAATCGACTGGAGAAGACTCTAATGCAAGCAGATATCCAACCCGACTACAAACAACTCACGGTGACGTGCAGTTGCGGCAATCGTTTTGACACCCGCTCAACGCACCCGCAGGCCCAGATCAAGCTGGAGGTCTGTAGCATTTGCCATCCCGTGTACACCGGCAAACAAAACCGGCTGGACGGCGGTGGGCAGGTGAGCAAATTCCGCGCGCGTTATATGCGGCCGGGTTAATTGTGCAACCTTGTAAATTACCCGATTGTTTTGCTAGAGTACTTTGCGTTGCTTCTGCACATAGGTTTTATGTGCTCCGTTCCAGGTGAAACAAGGGGAGATGGGAATCATGTTCGAGCATAAATTTACGGCAATTGTGGGTTTTCTGAGCATCGCTATTACGGTTGTTTTGATTCTCGCCCACGCGATTGCAGACAAAAGCGTATTGTAAGAAAAATTCATAACAGTCTCGGTTTGTCGGGTTACGATCACGTACAAATCGAGACTGTTTTTTTCTGCTGTTTCCATGTTCCTTCGCAGTCACCGTAGCTAATATTTCCCCCGCCGGTTCACCGCCAGCGCCGCGGGTTTTACTCCCTTGAATTAATCGCGCGGTGTTAGCATGTCGCGCAGTGTATTCATACTCACGCTAAGGTGGGATATTCATCATGTTGTCACTCGCACAAGCACAGGCCGCGATTCACGAACGTATCACGCGCGCGCAGCGCACCCACACGATTGCGCTGGACGATGCGGTTGGACGCACGCTCGCGCTTGCGCCGGTTGCGGCGGTCGACAATCCCGCCTTCGACAATTCCGCGATGGACGGTTACGCCTATAACGCCGCTGATCTCGCCCGCGCCGGCGGCACGCTGCCGGTGCAGGGGGAGTCCAGTTGCGGTAGCGCTCCGGGCAGCTTGACTCCCGGCACTACCATGCGCATCTTCACCGGCGCTCCGATCCCGCAGGGCGCCGACCGCATTGCGATTCAAGAAGTGGTGCAGGTGCAAGGCGCGGTTGCCGTGTTTCCCGCTGGCGCAAAAGTTGAGAATTTTATTCGCCGCTGCGGCGAAGATTTTCGCAGCGGTGAAGCCTTGTACCCGGTGGGCCGCCGCATCACGCCGATGGACATCGCGTTGCTGGCCGCCGCCGGCGTGAGCCACGTTGAAGTGTTTGCCAAGCCCACCGTGCTGGTGGTTGCCACCGGCGATGAATTGGTGCCGCCCGGCACATCGCTGCAAGCGGGGCAGATTTACGAATCCAACCGCGCTGCGACCATCGCCCAACTGCATCAGTTGGGCGCGGAGGTGGTCGACGGCGGTATCGTCAAAGACGACCCGGTAACCTTGCGCCGTGTGCTGGCCGGCGCGGTGGACTACGACTTCGTCATCACCAGCGGCGGCGCCTCGGTCGGCGATCACGACGTGGTAAAGCAGGTGTTCGCGCAACTGGGCAGCATCGAATTCTGGCGCGTGAAAATCAAACCCGGCAAGCCGCTCGCGTTCGGCCGTGTCGGCGACAAAACCCATTTCTTCGCGTTGCCAGGCAACCCGGTGTCAAGCTTGATCACCTTCAAGCTGTTCGTCGAGCCGGCACTCAAAGCTTGGCACCATGGCGTGTGGGGGTGGCTGGAACTTGCGGCAACGGTTGAAAACGATTTTCAGCGCGCGCCCGGCCGCATGGAATTCCTGCGTGGACGGCTACGCACCCAAGACGGGCGTTTGTATGCCCAAGCGCTGCCGGGCCAGGGTTCGCACATGCTGGGCACGCTGCGGATGACTAACGGGTTGATAAAAATCGGCGAAGACTCGCTGGGGTTTAAGGCGGGGGAGGCGGTTACCGTGGTGCCGCTGAGCTTGGAGGTAATGCCATTGCCAATTTAAAACGATACGTTGTTGCCCCGCCTTGCCGTGCAACTGCACCGCCTGCGGCGTGGCGCCTAGTCTCGTTATAAATTGGAAATGGAATAAGTTAGAATTCGCGGAATTTTTTTGCGCGATGTCCGGAAATCCAAAGGGGGGGCTGTGGGAAATCAACATTGCAATATCAGGCTGGTGGTCGCGGGTTTATTATTTTTCGGTAGTGGCGTAACAGCGCGTGCGCAGACTGAGCTTGGTGTAGATGCAGGGCTGCGTACCGACTACTTGCGCTGGAATATCGCTGACTCTGACGGTGCGCCGAATATTTTGTCTGAGCTCACATGGAAAAATGCTGATAGCCAGTACATCAACGCGCACCTCACCTACAAGGAGGGTGATTTCAAGCTGCGCGGTGACTACGGCTACGGTCGAATCACGCGGGGTGACAATCAGGATTCCGACTATTACGGGAATAACCGAACCTTGGAATTTTCCCGATCCAACAATAAATCGAACGGCGATAATGTTAGCGATGCGAAGCTGGGTGTAGGCATTGAGTTTGCCGATCTCAAGCTCCCCGGTCTTCAAATCACGCCGTGGATTGGTTTGTCACAACATCATCAAAATTTGAAGATGACGAGGGGTTTTCAAACTATACCGGCTGCTGGTCCGATTAATAATTTGAACAGCACCTACAAAACACAGTGGACCGGACCTTGGGCGGGGATCAATGCACGGTTGCAGCTAGATACTAAAATAGCAATCCGTGCAAATTTTGAGCATCACTGGGCGGATTATTCTGGGCAAGGGAATTGGAATCTGCGTAGCTGCTTGGAGCACCCTGAAAGTTTTACTCATAATGCCAAAGGCGCAGGTAATGATTTGGGCTTAAGTGCGGATATTGAGCTGAATACCGATGTGACACTGTCGCTGAGCATGACATATTCAAGTTGGATTACCGACCCTGGGATGGATACCGTGCACCTGCCTGCGGACTTTTATACTCGTCGCGATACTCAAGGACAGCTTGTTTGTCTTAGAGAAGCTCAGCTTCCACCTCCGCAAGCACGATGTTTTGACTGCTCTACAGGGCTGAATGAAGTTAAGTGGAATTCGAGAAGCTACTTGGTCGGCATCAATATGCGCCTTTGATCATTAGGGTGCCCAATACCGCCCGCTCCCCGCAATCACCACCACCGCCAACCCGAACGTCAAATTCGTCGCGACAATTTTGCGGATCTGCGCCAGCTGCGCGCCGGCGTCTTTCCAGTCTTGTGTTGCAATCGCGAGCCGCATGCGTCGGTAGGGGCCGAAATACAAATGGCCGAACATCAGGAACATCACGATGCCGATGGCTTGCATCAGATGCAGGTGCAGGCCCGCGCCGGTGATGCCGCCGAACGCGCTGAACAACATCCAGTAGCCGGTAACCGGCAAGATGATCACGGCGGCAGTCACCCAGCGAAAGAAGCGCGCGAACACCTGCGACCACAACGGTAATCGCAGCGGGGGTTCCAGCAGTGACGCAGCGACCGGGCGTAACGCCATGTAGGCGAAGAACATGCCTCCGACCCAGATCACGGCCGCTAACAGGTGGAGTGCAATTGCAACCGCCATTTTTCCTCCAACATGGTATGGCAATTCAGCGTGCGAGCGGGTGCTGAAAACTGCCGAATATTCCGGTAAAGTGCGCTACTTTGGCGCTTGCGGCAGTGTAGGGCGTGACAGCGTGGCACTACAAGCCGGATCAAGTACGGAATATTTTTTGTGTAAGCAGGTAGAGGTGAACCTTCATGTCAAATTATTTTATTGCCCCCTCGATACTCTCGGCGAATTTTGCGCGCTTGGGTGAGGAAGTGGATAACGTGTTGCTGTCCGGCACCGACATCGTGCACTTCGATGTGATGGACAACCACTACGTGCCGAACCTGACCATTGGGCCGCTGGTGTGCGAGGCGCTGCGCAAGCACGGCGTGAAAGCCGCCATCGACGTGCATTTAATGGTCAAGCCGGTGGACCGTATCATTCCTGATTTCGCCAAAGCCGGCGCAAGCTATATCACCTTTCATCCTGAAGCCAGCGAACATGTTGATCGCACGCTGCAACTGATCAAGAACGAAGGCTGCAAGGCCGGGTTAGTGTTTAATCCCGCCACCTCGCTCGATCATCTGACCTACGTGATGGACAAGATCGACATGGTGTTGCTGATGTCGGTGAACCCTGGCTTTGGCGGCCAGAGTTTCATTCGCTCTTCACTCGACAAGCTGCGTGAAGCACGCAAGATCATCAAGGCCAGCGGTCGCGAGATTCGCCTGGAAATCGACGGCGGTGTCAAGGTTGACAATATTCGTGAGATTGCCGAAGCGGGTGCGGACACCTTCGTCGCCGGCTCGGCGATTTTCAGCGCCGCCAAGGCGACCGATGCTAACCGTTACAACACCGTGGTCGGTGCGATGCGTGCGGAATTGGCCAAGGTGGGTAAATAACCGTGGACGCAGTTTTCCAGCGTGACGCGTGGCGCCCGCAGATGGTGCTCATCGACGTCGACGGCACGCTGGTCGACAGCGTGCCGGATCTCGCCTATTGCGTCGATGCGATGCTGGACCAGCTCGGTCTGCCGCGACGGGGCGAGAGCGCGGTGCGTTTGTGGGTGGGCAACGGCGTGGAACGCTTGGTGCGCCGTGCGCTGCTCGGCAAACTTGACGGTGAACCGGACGAGGCGCTGTTTAACCAAGCCTATCCGATTTATCTGAAGCTGTATGAAGCCAATGTGAGCGTGCGCAGCGTGTTGTATCCCGGCGTGCGCGAAGGCTTGGCGTGGCTCAAGCAGCAAGGCTTCAAGCTCGGCTGCGTAACCAACAAAGCAGCCCAATTCACGCTGCCGCTGTTAAAAGACTTGGGCGTGTACGACGACTTTGGTATTGTCGTGTGCGGCGATACCTTGCCGCAGAAAAAACCCGATCCCGCGCCGTTGTTGCACGCCGCCAAACATTTCGGCGTCAGCCCACAGCAGGCGTTGATGTTGGGCGATTCGGTCAGCGATGTGAAAGCCGCGCGTGCCGCCGGATTCAAAATTGTTTGCATGAGTTATGGCTATAATCATGGGCAAGACATTCGCACGGCGCATCCCGATGCGGTGCTTGATTCGATGGCGCAGTTGCCAAAATTATTCTCGTAACGGCGCACCCGCGTGCGCGCCCTAGCCGGGCAGGCACATCGGTCTGCCGCTACGAAATGACACATCACAGATAGCACTGAAAATGGATACATCAACACCAACGAAACAAGGATGGCGACGCGGATAACCGCGTGGCGCTTTTCGTTTGTGTATCTATTCTATGCTACGGTGATTTATGACTTCTCCTGCTTCTTCTGCCTTGCAACGCGTGCCGCTGGTGCGCGAAGTGCTCGCCGACCTCGACACGCCGCTGTCCACCTATCTCAAACTCGCCGACGGGCCGTACTCGTATTTGTTTGAGTCGGTGCAGGGCGGCGAGCGCTGGGGGCGTTACTCCATCATCGGCTTGCCGGCGCGCAGTGTGTTGCGGGTAACGGGTCATGACATTACCTTGCTGCGTGACGGCGTGGTTGCGGAACAACACACTAGCGCCGATCCACTGGCATGGATCGAAGCCTTTCAAAAACGCTATCAGGTCGCGGCCGCTGCGGGGCTGCCGCGCTTCACCGGCGGCTTGGTGGGTTACTTCGGTTACGACACGGTGCGCTACATCGAACCGCGCTTGGCCAAGAGCGTCAAACCCGATCCCTTGGGCACCCCCGACATCGTGTTGATGGTGTCCGAAGAAGTGGTGGTGTTCGACAACCTGAGTGGCAAGTTGTACGTGATCGTGCATGTCGACCCCAGCCAACGTGCAGCAGGTGAAGCACGCCTGAATGCGTTGGTCGAACAGCTCGCACGCCCCACGCCGCGCCACGTGCAAGCACGCTCGGTGCAGGTGCAGGAAAAAGATTTTGTCTCCGGCTTCACCCAGGCCGGGTTTGAGAATGCGGTGGCCCGCGTCAAGGACTACATCCTCGCCGGCGATGTAATGCAGGTGGTGTTGTCGCAGCGCATGTCGATTCCGCTCAAGGCGCGCCCGCTGGACTTATATCGCGCACTGCGCACCATCAATCCGTCGCCGTATCTGTATTACCTCGATCTGGGCGATTTTCAGATTGCCGGATCGTCGCCGGAGATTCTGACGCGCCTGGAAAACAATGAAGTCACGGTCCGGCCCATCGCCGGCACACGCCCACGCGGCACCACCCCAGAACACGATGTCGCGTTGGAACAAGAGCTGCTCGCCGATCCCAAAGAGCGCGCCGAACATTTAATGCTCATCGACCTGGGCCGCAACGACGTCGGCCGCATCGCGCAAACCGGCAGCGTGCGCGTGACCGAGAATATGCTGATCGAACGTTATTCACACGTCATGCATATCGTGTCCAACGTCTGCGGAAAATTGCAGCCGGGCCTGTCGGCGCTGGACGTGTTGCGCGCAACTTTCCCGGCAGGCACCGTCAGCGGCGCGCCAAAAATCCGCGCGATGGAAATCATCGACGAACTGGAGCCGGTCAAGCGCGGCGTGTACGCCGGTGCCGTAGGTTATCTCGGCTGGAGCGGCAACATGGACACCGCCATCGCGATCCGCACTGCGGTGATCAAAGACGGCATGCTGCACATCCAAGCCGGCGCCGGCATCGTCGCCGACTCCGTGCCACGCAACGAATGGGACGAAACCATGAACAAAGGCCGCGCGGTGTTTCGCTCGGTGAGCTTGGCGGAAGCCGGACTGGATTCGGTTCACAAGTAAGTGCCCAGCATGGCGTAGGCGTAATATTTGATTCAGCGCGTTTTAATTTGTTGGAGGCATAGGCCATGAACAGTGCGGAAAAACTGCACACGCAATACATCACGAATGAAAAAGGCGAGCGTGTTTCGGTGATTATTCCCATTGAGGAGTACGCGTTGTTGCTTGAAGACGTGCACGATCTGGCAGCGGTTGCGGAGCGACGTGAAGAACCGGTAATTACCCATGTGGATCTGATTCGACGACTCAAGGCCGATGGCGTTTTGCACAAGGCATAGGGAGTGTCTTTTCTCTGGTCCACCAACTGATCATTGATCTCAAGCGCTGAAGCGATATCTTCATGACCAAAGCAGCAACGACTAAGGAATTCTCGGTATCCATCAATAAGGCGCCGATCAATGACTATTAAGCCTGCCATTTTTGAAACTCATGAAATCCGTCGCGTGTATGACGAAGAAATGGAAGCGTGGTGGTTTTCGGTGGTGGACATTATTCAGGTGCTGACGCAGCAGCCCGACTACCAGACCGCGCGCAAGTACTGGAACAAGCTTAAAGAGCGGTTGGGCAAAGAAGGTAGTCAACTGGTGACAAATTGTCACCAGTTGAAAATGCTGGCGGCTGATGGCAAGCAGCGCCCAACAGACGCAGCCACTGCAGAAACTCTGTTACGCCTAGTACAGTCCGTGCCTAGCCCGAAGGCGGAACCGATCAAGCTGTGGTTGGCCAAGGTCGGCTACGAGCGCATGCAGGAAATGGCCGACCCGGCGTTGTCGCTGGATCGCGCTCGCGAGACTTGGCAGAAGCATGGGCGCAGCGAGAAATGGATTCAACAGCGCATGACCGGGCAGGAGACACGCAACAAGCTGACTGATTACTGGGCGAATCACGAGATCAAGAAAGGCAAGGAGTTTGCCATTCTCACCAACATCATCCATCAAGAATGGTCGGGTGTGAGCGTGAAGGCGCATAAGGCTAAGAAAGGTTTGAAAGACCACAACCTGCGCGATCACATGAGCGAGGCAGAACTGATTTTCACTGCGTTGGCAGAGTTGTCGACCCGGCAGATTGCCCAGACGGATGACGCGACTGGAATGGCCGAAAACAAAGCGGCCGCTACGAAAGGAGGCGCGATTGCCAAGCAAGCGCGCAAGGCGTTGGAGTCCAAGACCGGCAGATCGGTAGTATCTGGCGAGAATTTTCTGCCGCCGAGTAACACTCCTCGCCGTAAGATTATGGAGAAACAATGAGTGAAGCTAAAGCCCGCGCTGTACATGGCATCTCTACGGCAGGTCCATGTCGGCACCGCAGTTCAAGGATAGTCACCCTATGCTTTTGATGATCGACAATTACGATTCCTTCACCTACAACTTGGTGCAGTATCTGGGCGAGCTGGGTGCGGAGGTGCGCGTGGTTCGCAACGACCAAATTAGCGTGGCGGAGCTTGAAAAGCTCAAGCCCGCGCACTTGGTGATTTCACCCGGCCCCTGTACGCCGAACGAGGCGGGGATTTCGCTGGCGGCGATTAGTGCGTTCGCCGGGAAGATTCCGCTGCTGGGGGTGTGTCTCGGGCATCAGGGCATTGGCCAAGCCTTCGGTGGTCGGGTGGTGCGGGCACGGCAGGTGATGCACGGCAAGACGTCGCCGATTTATCACAACGGCACCAGCGTGTTTCGTGGCTTGCCGTTGCCGTTTGAAGCAACGCGCTATCACTCGTTGATAATTGAGAAAGAGTCGCTGCCGGAGTGTCTGGAAATCACCGCGTGGACGCAAACCGAAGCCGGTGCAGTGGACGAGATCATGGGTGTGCGCCACAAACAATTTAAAGTCGAGGGAGTGCAATTTCATCCCGAATCGATTTTGACGCAGCACGGGCATGACATGCTGCGCAATTTTCTGCAGGGGGAATAACCATGGATATGCCAAGCGCACTGCGCGCAGTTACCGAGCGGCGCAATTTGAGCGCCGATGATATGCGCGCGGTCATGCGCCTGATCATGTCCGGCCAGGCAACCCCAGCACAGATCGGCGGTTTTCTGGTTGGCTTGCGCATGAAGGGCGAGACCGTCGATGAGATCACTGCCGCCGTGCAAGTGATGCGCGAGCTGGTCACTCCGGTGAAGGTCGCGACCGACAAGCTGGTGGATATTGTCGGCACCGGCGGCGACGGCGCACACACGTTTAATATTTCCACCGCGTCGGCGTTTGTGGTCGCGGCGGCGGGTGGGCGCGTGGCCAAACATGGCAACCGTTCGGTATCGAGCCAGTCCGGCAGCGCTGACTTTCTGGAAGCGGCGGGTGTCAACATCAATCTCACGCCGGAGCAAGTCGCGCGCTGCGTCGACGAAGTTGGCGTCGGCTTTATGTTCGCGCCGCTGTATCACAGCGCGATGAAGCACGCCATCGGCCCGCGCCGTGAAATGGGCGTGCGCACCATTTTCAATTTGCTCGGGCCGCTGACCAATCCGGCCGGTGCGCCGAACATGCTCGTTGGCGTGTACAGTCCGCAGTGGGTCGAGTCGGTCGCGCAGGTGCTGGCACAATTGGGCAGCAAACACGTGTTAGTGGTGCACTCCGACGACGGTATGGACGAAATCAGCATCGCTGCGGCTACCCAGGTAGCCGAACTGAAAGACGGCAAAATCAGCACCTACAGCATCGCGCCGGAACAGCTCGGCGTTGCGCGCAGCGATAAAACCAAACTCACGGTGAAAAATGCGCAAGAGTCGTTGGAGAAAGTACGCGCGGTGTTGAGTAACACAGCAGGGCCTGAGCGTGACATTGTCGCGTTAAACTCCGGCGCAGCGTTGTACGTCGCAGGTTTGGCGCCGTCGCTGAAGGATGGCGTGAAGCTGGCGCAGCAAGTCGTCGCAAGCGGCGCTGCGCGCGACAAGCTCAGCGCCCTAGTGAAATTATCAAGCAGCTTTGCTGCCAACAATTAGGTTAGGCTCCAGAACTCGCCCGCATGGAACTATTGATATTTGGCGCAATCGGTCTGCTCCTTCTTGCTTTCCTCGGAAGCGTGATCATCTTGATTGGCAGGTTAGCGGCAAAGATCATTGGCTTTGCTACTGGAGGAAGATCAGATCGCGCAAAATGGGAAGCTCGCGCAAGGTACGTTACATACGCTGGCCTTCTATTATCGTTGGCCTATTCGATCTATGGCGCAATGTACCCGAGTGATGATTTTTTTCTTGCCGAGTTCAAAGAAGTAACTCTTCGAGAGCCACCATTCTCTTCTAAGATCGTTGCCAAAAGTGCCTCCTATCCCGACTTACACGGTGACTACTGCTCGTACTCAAGAATTGAACTCACTCCAACGGATTATTCAGCTTTGCTGGGCGAAATTGAGGCAGATTCTTGTTTTGAACCAAGCGAAGAGGTCGGCTCGGACGAGCAGCAAGAAGCACTTAAAGCGGTGCCAGTAATTCCTACTGAAAAGTCGTTCACACGGCCCAAGCCGGGAAAACCTGATCATCACCTCACAGTTAAGTTTCTTAGCGGCGGCAAACATGTTGAGGTCAGCCTATGCGTCACCTAATGCTGTGGCCCAACCCTTTGTTCCAGAAGGCCAACATAAAGCTGCGCGTTTTGCGCTCCCCTGAACTCAAGGATGGGCACCGCCCACCGCAACTATGACTAACCTCCCCGACATCCTGAATAAAATCCTCGCGCGCAAGGCTGAAGAAATCGCGCAGCGCAGTGCGCGCGTGAGCTTGCGTGACTTGAGTGAGCGAGTCGCTGCGTTGCCGCCGTCGCGTGGATTTGTGGCGGCGCTGGAAAACCAGCTTGCGCGCGGTCAGCCGGCAGTGATCGCGGAGATCAAAAAAGCGTCGCCCAGCAAAGGTGTGATACGTGCTGATTTCAAGCCCGCAGAAATTGCCGTGAGCTATGCGCAGGCGGGCGCGGCGTGTTTGTCGGTGCTCACCGATGTGGAATTTTTTCAGGGTGCGGACGAGTATTTGCAGCAGGCCTGTGCCGCCTGTGCGCTACCGGTATTGCGCAAAGACTTCGTGATCGATCCGTATCAAGTGTACGAAGCGCGCGTGCTGGGCGCGGATTGTATTCTGCTCATCGTCGCCGCGCTCGATGATGTCAAGCTACGAGACTTGGCGCAACTGGCGTGGCATCTGGACATGGAGGTTTTGATCGAGGTGCACGATCATGATGAATTAGAACGCGCACTGCCGATCAACGCCACCCTCATCGGCATTAATAATCGTAACTTGCGGAACTTCGAAACCCGTCTGGAAACAACGCTGGATTTGTTGCCCTTGATTCCGTCCAATCGCCTAGTGGTGACAGAAAGTGCGATCCATACGCGTGATGACGTCGCGCGTATGCGTAAGCACGGCGTGAATATTTTTTTAGTCGGCGAAGCGTTTATGCGGGCGCCCGATCCGGGCGCCGAACTAGCTCGCCTTTTTCTGCTTGGCGTTTAACATCCGCTCGGGTTCGGCGGTGTCGCGGTGCGCGCCCAGAACCACGATGGTTTTGCCCTTCACGGTGATGAGCTCCTGCTCCTCCATATTTTTCAACACCCGGCCCACCATCTCGCGTGAGCAGCCCACGATGCGCCCCAGCTCCTGGCGTGTGATGCGAATCTGCATGCCGTCGGGATGCGTCATCGCATCGGGCTCGCGCGTCAAGTCAAGCAAGGTGCGCGCAATGCGGCCGGTCACATCCATGAAGGCGAGGTGGCCGACTTTGCGGCTGGTACGGCGCAGCCGCAGCGCCATCTGCGACGCAAGTTCGAACAACACTTCCGGATTATCGTTCGCGACCTGACGGAACTTGGTGTAACTCAGCTCCGCCAATTCGCATTGGGTGCGCGCGCGCACATAGGCGCTGCGATTGGAAGCATGGCCAAACAAGCCCATTTCGCCGAAGAAATCGCCCGGATTGAGATAGGCCAGCACGATCTCGTGGCCCTCTTCGTCTTCGATCAACACGGTGACTGAGCCGGACAGTATGTAATAAAGTACATCGGGCACGTCACCGGCATAAATGATGAGCGCTTTCGCCGGATAGCGTCGGCGATGACAATGCTCGATGAACCGATCCATGACCGGAGTGCTGATATTGGAAACTGGATTCAATGCCATAGATTCATCCCATGTGAGTAAAACTGAAGCCGCTCCGTTCAACAGCGCGCAAGTATAACAATAGCAAGGATTTGTGCGACCGCCAGTGTGAGCTACATCGGCAATGTGATCGGTTTCTTAAATACAATTGTGAAGGAGCTAACAAAATGAAAGCGCGCGTGAAATGGGTGCAGGATGTCATGTTCGTCGGTGAGTCGGGCAGTGGCCATACCGTGGTGATGGATGGTGCGCCCGAAGCCGGTGGCCGCAACCTGGGACTGCGTCCGATGGAGTTGGTGTTGTTGGGCGTGGGCGGCTGCACTTCGTTCGACGTGGTCAGTATCCTGAAAAAACAGCGTCAAAACGTGCTCGACTGCGTTGCGCAGTTGCAGGCCGAGCGCGCCGACAGCGATCCAAAAATATTCACCAAGATTCACATCCATTTCGTTGTCACCGGCAAGGGCTTGAAAGCAGAGCAGGTGAAGCGCGCCATCGAATTGTCGGCAGACAAATATTGTTCGGCGTCGCTCATGCTCAAGCCTAAAGTTGCAATCACCCACGATTACGAAATTATCGAGCAATCATGAGCAAGCCTCCCGCCACTGCCGGCCTGCGTCACGTTGCGCTGTTCGCAAACAATTTCGAGTCCTGCGAAAAGTTTTACACCGAGCTGGTCGGCATGCGTGTCGAGTGGCGCCCCGACGCCGACAACGTGTATCTCACCAGCGGCCACGACAACCTTGCGCTGCATCGCAGTAACGCAGAATTCAGCGGCAAACAGCATCTGGACCACATCGGTTTTGTATTGAGCGCGCTTGAACACACCGACCTGTGGCACGACTACCTGTTGCACCACGGCGTGAAAATTCTCGCCGCGCCGCGCACTCACCGCGACGGCGCGCGCAGTTTTTATTGCCACGATCCCGACGGCAACACGGTGCAGTTTATTTTTCACCCCCCACTCGCCCGCACTTTTCCTGATCCCCCTGCTGCCAAGGCGTGAGCCCATGAATCTGCGGTGTTGCGCTCGAAAATCGTTCTGTAGCGTACGACAAGTAGGGCGGCGAGCAATTTTGTCGCAAGCCTTGCATCTCCACGGGTTCACGCCTTCTCGCGACGGGCACTCATGAAAAGTGCGGGCTAGCGAAATCTGGGGCATAATCGCCCGAAAATTCCAGGTCGTGTATTTAGCAGGAGGTTCCGGCGTTGGTCGCTTTGATAAATGCATCGTTGAAGAAGATCAAGTTGAAAGATTTCAACAACCTCACCAAGACGTTGAGCTTCAATATCTACGATATTTGCTTTGCGGCGACGGAAGAGCAGCGCAAGGAATACATCTCGTACATCGACGAAGAGTACAACGCCGCGCGCCTGACGAAAATTCTGACCGACGTGGCCAATATGGTCGGCGCGACCATTTTGAACATTGCGCACCAAGACTACGATCCGCAGGGTGCCAGCGTCACCATGCTGATTTCCGAAGAGCCGATTCGCGCCCAGCAGCAGATGAACAACGAAGAAACGCCCGGCCCGTTGCAGCCCGACGCGGTGGTTGCGCATCTCGACAAAAGCCACATCACCGTACACACCTATCCGGAGAGTCATCCTGATAGCGGCATCAGCACCTTTCGCGCCGACATTGATGTGTCGACCTGCGGGCGCATCTCACCGTTGAAAGCCTTGAACTATCTGATCCACAGCTTCGACTCCGACATCGTGATCATGGATTACCGCGTGCGCGGTTTCACCCGCGACGTGAAGGGCACCAAGCACTACATCGACCACAAGATCAACTCGATTCAAAACTTCATCGGCAAAGACACCAACGAGCGTTACCAAACCATCGACGTGAATGTGTATCAGGAAAATATTTTCCACACCAAGATGATCCGCAAAAAGATCGAGCTCGACAATTACCTGTTCGGCGTCAAAAAATCCAAGCTCAAACCCGACGAAGAAAAGAAAATCCTGCAACGCGTCGAACGTGAAATGCTGGAGATTTTCTACGGACGCAACGTGAGTGGATCGTTAGGCGTGTAAAAAAGTTTTTGTACTGCAAAAACCGTAGGGGCGCGATTCATCGCGCCCTGTGCGTTTCTCAGACCCAAAACGACGAACGCGTCATCACCTTCGACGCCGCGCGCATCGCTTGTTTTATCGGGTACGGAAGCTCCGCGCCACCGGCTTGCAGCGCAGTAGTGGCGTGCTGGCGTTCATCGCTGCGCATCTGTTCCAGCACCACGCGACTCTTGATGTCATCGTGCGGCAAGCGTTCTAAATGGCCGCCGAGGTGTTCCACCACCTGATGTTCGGTTTCGGCCAGAAAGCCCAACGACCATTTGTCGCCGAGTGCGCCTGCGGTGGCGCCGATGGCCATCGCACCTGCATACCAAAGCGGATCGAGCACGCTGGTGTGCGTACCCAACTCCTTACAACGTTGTGCGCACCAGGCGAGATGATCGTTTTCTTCCTGCGCCGCATGCTGCATTTTTTCGCGCACGTTGGGCAGACGCGCCTTGAGTGCCTGACCTTGATATAAACCTTGCGCCGCAACTTCACCGGCATGGTTCACACGCATCAAACGTCCCGCCAGGGTTTTGTCGGCAGCGGCCAAGTCACCGGAGGCAACGGCATCGGCCGGATTCGCACGCCCGGTGGTCTGCGGTGCACCGAACAGTGTGCGCAAACCTTGGTCGAGCTGCATGATGAAGTGGTCGAAAGGAGAGTAGGCGCGGTTCGTCATGGGGTGGGTGTCCATTGTTGCAGTTCGGTGTAGCAGTGAAGATCAATTTTCCATCAGCACGTGGGGAAATAGCTATTGTCGCCGGAGCACGCAGCCCTGCACGTTGCGCCCCTTGCACCAGTTGATCGGGCAAATTGATTTGTATGCTTGTCATGGTGTGCTCCTCATTCGGAAGCCGCGTCAGATTCGCGTCCTACTGTTGCATTGTAGCAATGAAACGTCAGGTGCATGCCAGTCACGGTCATGTGGCCAGAACTCCTTTGCCGATCAAGCTGTGAACGTCTAAATGTCTGATCGAATATTCGGTTTGTTGAGATGCTGGGCGTTGTTTTTGAGAAATCGGAATTTTATTTGCGGGGCGAAAATGTTCAGACGAAGGTCTCAGCAGATCGGCAGAGATAGTCTGCAACGCTTCGAGCGCGTCGTCGCTTGCATCGGCGCGGTCGTTTTTCGAGGGGTCGATAGCATCAGCCAATGCTGGGCCACGCCGGCTTTACCATTTACAATAAGGTAAAGAGCAGACTATCCTTACCCAATAGCCAATGGTAAAGAGAGTGTGCGATGCCCATGTTGAGTCCGAAGCGACAAATTACGATACCCAAAGAGTTGTGTGACCGTCTGCATGTCCAGCCCGGTGATGAGATCGATTTCGTCGAGCACGACGGCCGCGTCACCCTTATTAAGAAGCGCAAGGGCGCCAGTGAGGGTGTGCTAAAACACCTCAAAGCGGATCGTCGCTACACGGATGAGGACTCTTTAATCGACACGCTTGCAACCAAGCGCGCACCGACTGCAAAGAGTAAGAGGCGTGCCGCGTGATTGCTGTTGACACGAATGTCTTGCTACGGCGGATTCTCAACGACGATGAAGCGCAAGCAGAGAAAGCCAGGAAGCTGTTTGCCGGTGGACGGCCGGTGCTGATTACCGACGTGGTGCTGGTAGAGACACTCTGGACGCTCAAAGGAAAACGTTACGGGGCCACGAAAGAAGATATTCAGGCGGTCGTCATGAGTCTTCTGGAAGAGACCAACGTCGTTTTCGAGAATCAACCAGCGGTGTGGTCCGCGCTCAATGACTTTGTTGCGGCGCAACCAGTTAAGACTGCACATGGTATGAAGGCCGCAGACCTTGCCGATGCGTTGATCGTGAATAAAGCCAAGGCGGTTGCGCGCGACACGGGTCAGTCCTACGCGGGAACCTACAGTTTTGATCTTGCTGCGCTACAAATTGAGGGGACGAAATCACCTTAGATTTTGCATCGTCCGTCGCTAAACAAACCGCACTACCACAAACACGCCGATCATGGTAAACGCGAGGGCGATTTTGGCGACGGCGGCGAGCAGCAGTCCGAGGGAGGCGCCCAGTCCCGCGCGGGTGGCGGCGTTGAGGTCGCGGCGTAGCGACAATTCGCCGATCACGGCGCCGACAAACGGTCCAAGCAGCACGCCGGGAAGGCCGAAGAACAATCCCGCCACGCCACCGAGCAATGCGCCGGTGACCGCACGCGGGCTGGCGCCAAAACGTTTTGCGCCGAAGGCACCGGCGGCGAAATCTACCGCGCTGGTGAGTGCCGCGAGCACGCCGAGCACAACAATCGTGCCGGTGCCGACGTAAGTAAAATCCTCCGCCCACGCGGCGACGACCAAGCCGGCGAACAGCAGGGGCGCCCCCGGTAGTGCGGGCAGTACCAAGCCCGCCACGCCGGCGACCACGAGCAGCACGGCAAGCATCCAAAGGAGCAGGGTCATATCCATAGCGGGGTTCTCATTCGATCATCGACATTACAACACACCCAAGGACGCGCCTTGATTTTCCGGCGGTCGGTTCGATTTTCCAAAATCACATTAGTCGCATCGTCTGCTGCGCGCTAACATAGCGCGCATGTCTGGCGACCCTCTGCATATTCTCCACAGCGTCTTCGGTTACGAGCATTTTCGCGCGCCGCAGCACGAGGTGATCGACACGCTCATGACGGGCGGCGATGCGCTGGTATTGATGCCGACCGGCGGCGGCAAGTCGCTGTGTTTTCAGATACCGGCCATCGCGCGCGCCGGCACCGGTGTGGTGGTGTCGCCGCTGATCGCGCTGATGCAAGATCAAGTCGCGGCGCTGAAGCAAGCGGGGGTACGCGCGGCCTATTTGAATTCGTCGCTGAGCAGCAGCGAAGCGCGCGACATCGAAACTAGACTGCTGCGCGGCGAGCTGGATTTACTTTATGTCGCACCCGAGCGCCTGATGACGGAGCGCATGCTTGACTTATTTCGGCGCATTAAAATTGCGCTGTTCGCCATCGACGAAGCGCACTGCGTGTCGCAGTGGGGGCACGACTTCCGGCCGGAATACATCCAGCTTTCGGTGCTGCACGAGCGCTTCCCCGAGGTGCCGCGTATCGCGCTCACCGCCACCGCAGACGAGCCGACGCGACGCGAAATCATCGCGCGCTTGCGGCTGGAAAATGCGCGCGTGTTTATCAGCAGTTTCGACCGGCCTAACATCCGCTACCGTATTGCGCAGAGCAGCGGTGGCGCACGCGAGCAATTGCTGCGCTTCATTCGCGACGAACACCACGGCGATGCCGGCATCGTGTACTGCCTGTCGCGCAAACGTGTCGAGGAAGTCGCCGAATCGCTCGCCAACAAGGGGCTTAGCGCGCTGCCGTATCACGCCGGGTTGTCGAATGAAGTGCGTGCACGCAACCAGTCGCGCTTCATCAACGAAGAGGGCGTAATTATTGTCGCGACCATCGCCTTCGGCATGGGTATCGACAAGCCCAACGTGCGCTTCGTCGCGCACTTGAACCTGCCCAAAAGTGTCGAAGCCTATTATCAAGAAACCGGCCGCGCTGGCCGTGATGGCCTGCCGGCCGACGCTTGGATGATTTACGGCTTGCAGGATGTCATCACGTTGCGCCAGATGCTGGCGCAGTCCGAGGCCGACGAAACCCACAAGCGCGTGGAGCAACACAAGCTTGACGCGATGCTCGGGTTAAGCGAGCTCACCACCTGCCGTCGCCAGGCGCTGCTGGCGTATTTCGACGAGCACGCGCCCGAACCCTGCGGCAATTGCGACACTTGTCTGGAGCCCCCGCACACCTGGGACGCGACCGTGCCGGCGCAAAAAGCGCTGTCGTGCGTGCACCGCAGCGGGCAGCGCTTCGGCGTAACCTATCTGGTTGAGATGTTATTGGGCAAGGCCGACGAGCGCATGAAACGCTTCGGGCATGACAAATTAAGCACCTTCGGTATCGGTAAAGATATTGATGCCAACACTTGGCGCGGAATTTTTCGCCAACTGATCGCGCGCGGCCTGCTTGCCGTGGACATTGAAGGCCACGGCGGCTTGCAGTTGACCGACGCCTGCCGCGCGGTGCTGCGCGGCGAAGCGCGCTTATGGCTGCGCCGCGACAGCAAACCCGCTAAGCTCAAGAAGGAGCGTGCTGAGCGTGCCACCCGCACCAGCTTCAGCGATCCCGCCGAGCAACGCTTGTGGGACGCGCTGCGCACGCGCCGCCGCGAGCTAGCGGCAACCCAGGGCGTGCCGCCGTACGTGGTGTTTCACGATGCAACGCTGGCTGAAATGGTGGAACGTTGTCCGCGCACGCGGGCCGAGCTTGCGCACATCTCGGGCGTGGGCGAGCGCAAGCTCGACGCTTACGGCGAGGAATTTCTGCGCGTCATTCGTGCGTACGCGAACCCGGCCGAAAGCGTGGCCGAGTAAAACGTTTCATTACCCGGTTTTTCAGCACTCAAAAAAAGCCACGCGCTGCCGATGCAGTAATTTTCGAGGCGCCCACACGTGACAGATACGGCTGCAAAAATTGATCAGTTAGCACTGCGCTCATTTCATCCTCTGGAATATTTGACCGAGGATGAAATGACCATGCTCGTGTCGGAAATAAAGCCGCAGCATGTGACCGCTGGCACCGAGCTGATCGCGCTGGGTTCCACCGATCCGCGCGTGTTGTATTTGATCCAGGGCGAAGTGCTGGTGCGCGCCGCCGACGGCCGCAGTTACAGTGTTACCGCCGGCCAGGCGAAGGCCAAGGAACCAATTTCGCACTTGATTCCGCATCGCTACGCCGTCACCACAGCGTCGCCGGTAAAATGTTTTTGGGTGCTGGGGCTGGTTATCGACAATTTACTGGGGCGCAATAATCAGGCCGGCGCCAGTGCGGGCGTCGGGGTCGAGTCCCGGTTTGTGCGGCCGGCGACCTTGAACAATCCGCTGTTTCAGGCCATCCATCGCGACCTCGATCATGACCGGTTGGCGCTGCCAGCGCTGCCGGATATCGTGCTGCGCTATCGCAATATCGTCAGCGGCGATGCCGATGTACGCCGCATAAAAACGCTGATTCAAACCGATCCCGCACTCACTGCGCTACTGATGAAAGTGGTCAACAGCGCGATTTATCGCGCCAGCAAACCAATTGCAACCATCGAAGACGCCATCGTGCGCATCGGGCTCAAGGCGCTGCAAAATTTCGTCATCGGCTTTGCGATGCGCAAGCTGTTTAAAACCAAATCGGCGCATATCAAAAAGCAGATGGAACACTTGTGGGTGCACAGCACCGAAGTTGCCGCCATTGCCTACGTGCTGGCCAAGAAGGTCGGCAAATTTAATCCTGACCACGCCATGTTGCTGGGCCTGCTGCATGACATCGGCACGCTGCCGGTGCTGAGTTACGCTGAAAATTTTCCTGAGATCGCGACCGACGAACAGGAGCTTGCCGTCACCATCGAAAAGTTGCGCGGCGAGGTTGGGGGGCTTGTCATGACAAAATGGAGTTTCCCCGACGACTTTGTGCAGGTCGCCGAGGAAGCCGACGAATGGCAGCGTAACCCGGCGGGCGAAGCCGACTACTGCGACTTGGTGCTGATCGCGCAACTGCTCAGCTTCATGGGCAAGCCGGCCGGCCACGACATACCGCCGTGCGACGCGCACGTGCTGCAGGAATTAACCACGCTGCCCGCTTACCGAAAACTCGGGCTGGGTGAGTTGTCGCCGGAAAACAGCATCGGCATCCTGCAAAATGCCAAAGAAGAAATCGCCGAAGCGATGCATCTGGTGACGATGTGATCAACCAACAACGCGCTGCGCAAGCTCGCTAGATTTTTCCAGCGCCAAACCGGCGTCGCACCAGTCCTGTTTATCCTCCTCGTACTCAGCAACCCGGGTATAGCCCATGGCGGCCAATATCGAGAAATAATCATGCGGTTCGCTCGGCGCCAACCCGCTGCTAACGTTGCCGTCCTCGCGGAAGGCAATTCCCGGTTGCTAGGTCAGGGGTGCGGATTAGCGCCATGACGCGACTTTTAACTGGTGTACGTTATTTCTCAATGCCGATTTTTTTTGCGGCCGCCTTGGTTTCTGCCAAGTGATGCTCGAAACCGGGCAGCACTTTGTTGATCAGCGCGCGGAGTTGTTCGTTTTCAATCGCGGGCAGCAAGGTTTTCTTGAGGGCGTCGACCACCGATTGGTGGAACAAGACTTCATGCTGTAGATACGCGCGGTCGAAATCGGCGCCGGATTTTGACTGCAACAGCGCCACCGTCTTGGCGAGGTTCTCGGCGCTGCTGTCGTTGTCCGGCGGGGTCGGGATAATATTGAGTTTGACGGCCAAGTCGCGCCCCATCTGCTGGACCGCGACATGATCCACTGCCACCATCTTGCCCAGCATCTGCACGTCTTCCGACTGGCCTTTTTTGACGGCGAGCCGTCCGACCCACAGGTCAGCGGTATTGGCTTGGTCGAAGATCGCAAAAATCGTCGCGTCGTCGAGTTTCGCGCCCGCGTAGGCATGCGTGCTCAACATGTTGGCAACAACTATAGCGCCGGCGGATAGTGTCTTGATTAGGCATTTCATCGGTTTTCTCCTGAAATTTCTGTAGGTGAATGGCTCTCGATGGGTATGCTATGCCGTAGCGCATCTATTCGTGAATCATGCGTATTAAAATACAGAAATAGCCATAGGCTATTAATAGATCGGAGACGGTTTTATGAATCTAGTGCAACTCAATTACGTCAAGGTCGTCGCCCAGACTGGCTCTTTCAGTGCGGCGGCGCACGCTTGCGGCGTCTCACAGCCGACGGTGTCAAATGCGGTTTCCGATCTGGAAGCGGAGTTGGGCGCGAAGCTATTCAAGCGCAGCACGCGGCGGGTCGAGCTGAGTGCTTTTGGTCGGCATCTTTTGGGTGCAATCGAGGGCGTGCTGAATTCGGTCACCGATCTGGAGCGGCAGGCGGGCACGTTTTTGAATCCGCAACGCACACTGTTGCGCGTTGCTTTTGCACCGATCATCGACAGCAAACGGCTGATGGCGTTGTTCGAGCCCTTCAAGCAGGGTCGCAGCGATCTGGAAATTATCTATAAAGAATGCAGTGTGGAAGACTTGGAAGCGCGTTTAGAGGGCGAAAAGGCCGATGTGATCTGCGGCATCCGCTTGCGCGACACGCCCGGGCGCGGCCGCTGCGTGCTCTATCAAGACATTTTGCGTTACCTGCCGCGTGGCGGTCTGGAAAGCTATCGCGGTGCCGCCAACACCACGACCGGCGAGATCGCGCACGAAACCTTGATCCTGACGGTCGGCACCTGCGGTCTTGCGCCGGCGACACGCGAGCTGTTCCGGCGCAGCAAGCTCAAGCTGCACGAATATTCCGGTCAAGCGTTGAGTTATCACGTGTTGCAGGAATGGTCGCAATTGGGTATTGGAGCGGCGCTGCTGCCGGAATCCAGAATCGCCGGCAACGCGCGTGCCTATCCGATGGTCATGTCCAACCGCCGGCCGGTGATGATCACCTACGAGGCGGTATGGGATCAGCGCGCCTCCACCACGGCACACGTTAAAGCCTTTGCCCGCTATCTTAAAACCGCTGTCGCGGCCTTGCCCAAAGCCGCGAAAATTTAAGCGGCATGCGGTATCAGAAATTGTGACTAGCGCTCAAACTGCGCAATCACTTCTGGTTCGACACGTGCTGCGGCCAGCCACTCTTGCATCGGTGCGAGCGCCTGCATGGCTTTAATGTACGCCGCGCTGACCAGGTCGGTGTCGACACCGTAAGTGACGAAACGAAAGGTCACCGGCGCGAACATCGCATCGGCGATGCTGAATTTTCCGAACAGCATGTCACCGCCTGCGCCGTAGCGTTTGCGGCAGTCGCACCAGAGTGCGGTGATGCGGTCGATGTCGTTCTGCACGCCGGGCGCCCGGCCTTTGCCCGGTAAATGTTTGCGGCAGTTCATGGTCATGTTTTCGCGCAGCGTGGTGAACCCGGAGTGCATCTCGGCGCTGACCGAGCGTGCCAGCGCACGTGCCTCAACCGCTGTGGGCCACAGCGTGAGCTGCGGAAATTTCTCCGCCAAGTATTCACAAATCGCCAGCGAATCCCACACGGTGATGTGTTTGTCGCGCAATACCGGCACGCGACCGCTAGGCGAGTTTTCGCGCAAGCGCTGCGCGGTCTCGGGCTGATCCAGCGGAATCCGCAGTTCGTCGAATGCAATCCCGAATTGTTTCATCAGCACCCAAGGCCGCAGTGACCACGACGAGTAATTTTTGTTGGCGATAAGCAGTGTCAGTTTATCCATCGAATATTTCCTTTTCAGAACTTCAAAAATTTCGAGTCATCAAGATGGCTCATTTCAAAACTTAGCGCCATACGGTAGATCGCGCCGGCAGTCACAGCGTATTCCCGAGCAGTATGTTTGTCATCTGCGCCCTGTTTAGCAGCGTCTTTGGATGGTCGCAGTCTGCTTTGTGCAATCTCCTGCCTAGCGTTATCGCCAGAGGACGGGATCGGCTCTTGGTGTGTCAGCGTACGGAATGCCTTGGTCACGATGGTTATAAAGACGTCATGTTCGGAGCTGGACTCGCGATTGCTGAGTTGGTCGCGATAACGCTCCCTTTGCAGGGTTTAGCAATACGGCTGAACTTGCATCAATTCAAAATCAAGGAACAAGTCATGGTTACCAGACGTAAATTTCTACAGTTGAGTGCAGGAGTTGGGGCAGGAATCATCTTGCCGCTAAGCCTAAAATACTCGCAAGTGTTTGCTGCCGATGCCAGCGGCATTCCGAAGGATGCCTTGTCGTTAACAAAATATCTTGACCCGCTGCCAATACCGAATGTCATGCAGCCTACGAGCATGCTTAAGGGGATACCTCAATACGCGATGGCGATGACTCAATTCACCCAGCAACTTCATCAAAACATGGCGCCAACTACGCTCTGGGGCTACAACGGCAGCTTCCCGGGGCAGACGATCGAAGCGATGGTCGGCCGTCCGATTCAAGTGACGTGGACCAACAATTTACCGTTGACGCACTTATTGCCGGTCGATAAAACGCTACACGGCGCGGATATGGGGGTGCCCGAAGTTCGTACCGTCGTCCATCTGCATGGGGGGCATGTTCCGTCCCAGAGCGATGGACTTCCGGAGACTTGGTATGTCCCAGGCGAAGCAGCAAGTTATTTTTATCCAAACGAACAGAACGGGGCGACCATGTGGTACCACGACCATGCCCTTGGCATCACTCGTTTGAATGTGTACGCAGGCTTGGCTGGTTTTTACATTCTCCGCGACCCTCGCGAAGCCGAGCTTAAGTTGCCCAGCGGGCGTTTTGAAATTCCGCTGCTGATCCAGGACCGTACGTTTGATACGGCGGATCAACTCTACTATCCGAATGTGGGTGTTGTTCCTGGAGTGCACCCGCAGTGGGTGCCGGAATTCTTCGGTGACACCTCGGTGGTCAATGGCAAGGTCTGGCCCTATTTGGAAGTTGAGCCGCGCAAATATCGCTTTCGCATTTTAAATGGAGCGTCGGCGCGCTTTTACAATTTCGGGCTAAGCAACGCGACTTCGCAGGCAGCACTTGGGTTTCAACAGATCGGTAGTGACGGCGGCTTATTGAGCGCACCGGTGGTGCTCAATAATATCCTCATGGCGCCCGGCGAGCGTTGCGATGTTGTTATCGATTTTTCCACGCACGGGGGTCAGACCATTACTTTTAGCAACGACGCGGTAGCGCCGCACCCGATGGGAATCCTTGGTGTGGATGCTCCGGTGCTTGCGGAGTTGATGCAGTTTCGTGTGATCTTGCCGCTGAGTTCGCCCGATGCCAGTGCAGTTCCGGTAAGGCTAATGGAAATTCCAAAACTGTCGAGGCGTGATGCAGTAGTAACACGTGACATTACGCTTGAAGAGCGCATGTCCCCGTTGGATGAACCATTAAAAGCTATATTTAACGGTATGCACTACCACGAGCCGGTTACTGAAACGCCTAAAATCGGTACCACCGAGATTTGGCGTTTTATCAACCTGACTGGCGATACGCATCCGATGCATATTCATTTGGTGGAGTTTCAAGTGCTTGAGCGGCGCCCGTTTGATGTGGCTTACTACCGCTCCACACAGGCGGTGGGTCCAGACGGAGTTGGCGCGGGCGCTACCGGCCAGATTCTTTTCACCGGGCCGGCCATCGAGCCCGATCTAAATGAACGCGGTTGGAAAGACACGGTCAGAGCCAATCCCGGCGAAATTATCAGCATCATTGCCAAGTGGGAACATTACCCCGGCAAGTTCGTTTATCACTGCCATATTCTTGAGCATGAGGACAATGACATGATGCGTCCGATAGAAGTGCTGCCGTAGTTATCCATGAGTCGAGATAAGTCGAGACCCTGCTCGCGCCAGTGGGCGGGGTTTTTGTGCACTGTCACCACTCCATGCCATGTTTATCGAAGCTGAAAAGTCTAAAACGCAAGCCTGACCCGAATACCCCGCGTTATCCGCCGCGCACTCAACCTATGCCGTTCAGTTTGAATTGTTAGGTTTTAGGTTATCTGTCAGCCAATGCTAGTAAACCAAGTTTATCCTCATCTAATTTTAATAAATTGAAAGTTAGCATTTCTTCGCTGTAATCAATTTAAAACAATCAATTTAAAACAATTGATGTGTACATCTTCACAGTGAAGCAGCGATGTGTTGATGCAACAAATCGTGTACGCGGTTTTATGTCTTGCAGTGACCGCTAACAACAACCGCACCATGGCGGTTGAATTCAAAACGTGAATCATTCTTTTTTTAAATCTAATTCGATCTAAGGAGAGCACATGGTTACTAGACGTAACTTACTAAAGTTGGGGGCAGGAATCGGGGCGGGTTTAGTCATGCCGCTCGGTTTAAAGTATTCGCCAGTGTTTGCGGCCAACGCGAGCGGCATTCCGAAGAATCCCGCATTGTTAACAAAATATCTTGATCCTTTGCCGATCCCCGCTGTCATGCGGCCGACCCGCGTGTTCACTTTCGTGCAGCCTAGCGGACTACTCACGCCGGTAACGCAATACGCTGTGGCAATGACGCAGTTCACCCGGCAACTGCATCAAAGCATGGCGCCAACCACGCTGTGGGGTTACAACGGCAGCTACCCGGGCAATACCATCGAAACGACGGTCGGAAGTTTTGTGCTGGTGAAGTGGGCCAATAATTTGCCGTTGACCCACATGTTGCCGGTCGACAAAACACTCCACGGTGCGGATATGGGTGCGCCGGAAGTTCGCACGGTGGTTCATCTGCATGGCGGGCATGTTCCTTCCGCAAGTGATGGCCTGCCCGAGACGGCGTATGCCTCAGGTGGATTTGCCGAGTATCTGTATCCAAACGAACAGGACGGGGCGACCTTGTGGTATCACGACCATGCGCTGGGTGCCACACGCTTGAACGTGTATGCGGGTTTGGCGGGCTTTTATATTATCCGCGACCTTAACGAAGCCAGCCTTAATTTGCCCAGCGGGAATTTTGAAGTTCCGTTGCTGCTTCAGGACCGCATGTTTGATACGGCAGATCAACTCTATTATCCGAGTGTGGGCGTTGAGCCCGGCGTGCACCCGCAGTGGGTACCGGAGTTCTTTGGCGACACGGCCGTAATTAATGGCAAGGTCTGGCCCTTTATGCAAGTTGAGCCGCGCAAATACCGGTTTCGGATTTTAAACGGATCATCGGCGCGCTTCTATAATCTCGGGCTAAGCAACGGCAATCCGCTGACCACCATCACGCTGCAACAGATCGGCAGTGATGGTGGCTTATTGAATGCACCGGTGACGTTAAATAATATTCTGATGGCGCCGGCCGAGCGCTGCGATGTGGTGATCGATTTTTCCGCGTATCGCGGCCAAACCCTCACACTCACCAACAACGCAGCGGCGCCTTATCCGGGCGGCGTCATTGGTGTGGATGCGCCCGCGCTGCCGGAGCTGATGCAGTTCCGCGTAACCTTGCCGCTGAGTTCGCCCGATACCAGTGGGGTTCCAGTGGTGCTTGGGGCCGTCCCGAAGTTGTTGAGTCTCGATGCCGCGCTAACACGCGATATCACGCTTGAAGAACGCCAGTCACCGTTGAACAAACCTTTGGAGAGCTTGCTCAATGGCATGCATTACCACGAGCCTGCCACTGAAACACCGGCTATCGGAACCACCGAGATTTGGCGGTTTATCAACCTGACGGCCGACACCCATCCGATGCATGTACATATGGTCCAGTTTCAAGTGCTTGAGCGTCGCCCGTTTGACGTCGCCCATTATCTTGCGACACAAACTATTGGACTCGGCGGAATGGGGGCAGGTGCGACCGGTACGATTATTTTCACCGGCCCACCAATACCGCCCGACCCGAATGAAGCCGGCTGGAAAGATACCGTAAGAGCCAATCGCGGCGAAATTACCAGCATCATTGCGCGCTGGGAACATTACCCCGGCAAGTTCGTTTATCACTGCCATATTCTTGAGCATGAGGACAACGACATGATGCGTCCGATAGAAGTCCTGCCGTAGTTATTTATAAGTCGAGACCCTGCCCGTGCCAGCGGGCGGGGTTTTTTTATGCGCCGCCGCCAGCTCCGCTGGTTTAGCGTAAGGTGCAAATTCCCGCTGCCCAAGAAGAACACAGAGCATAGACTAACGGACGGTTAGTCTATGCATAGAGTCGCTTATGTCCCACGAGATGATATTGCCAACCAATGCGCTAGTGGGGTTGGTCATGGTGATCGGCGCGATCCAGTGTTTCTTTGGCTATCGTGTGTTTAAAGTGATGTTGGTGCTGGTGGGTTTTACGCTGGGTTATGCACTGGCGTTCACCGTGATTGACACAGCCTTCCACCACAAATATGCGGCATTTTTTGCTGGAATTCTCGCCGGTGTGGTGGCCGGTTCATTAATCAACAACGTGTATCTGATTGGCGTATTTGTTGTCAGCGGGCTGTTTGGCGCGGCCGTCGCCTTGCATCTTTACGCAGTCGCCGGACAACACCCGGAGCCCATCATGTTGTTCTTGTTTGCGGCGCTGGCCGGCGTGTTCGCACTGTTCTTCCAAAAGCTGATGATCATTCTGGTGAGCGCGCTGTCCGGCGCATGGGGTGTGGTCGCGGGGGTTGCGTGGTTCATCGGGGTGGCTATTAATCCCACCAGCATCAGCAGCGTCGAGAAATATTTTCGATCCGCCGATGCACAAGGCTACATCATCGGTGGGTGCTGGCTGGCGCTGGGTATCGTTGGCATATTGTTTCAGTACCAACGCCTGCCGGGAATGAAGTCCGGCTATACGTCGGATTAGCGGTTGCCGTTCATTTTGCTCGGCGTCGTGACGGCGAGAGCAGGTTAGGCTGGCAAAAAAATTATTGGATGATCCGCACTATTTAATGCGCGCAGCGGTCGGATAAATATCCGTATGGATTAAAAATGCGCGTAAGGTTGTTTCCGGTTTTTCCAACCAAGGTGTAAAGGCTATGACAGGATTTTTTTTACGAATGTTAGCGGTGATGCTCGGCTTGTGGCTGGCATCGGTGTGGGTGCCGGGTATTGAAGTTCAAGATGGTCGCACCCTGATCGGCGCGGCCTTGGTGTTGGGCATCGTCAATGGCGTGGTGCGGCCGCTGCTGATCGTGCTCACGCTGCCGTTTACCGTCGTCACGCTGGGTCTGTTTTTGCTGGTGATCAATGCCGCGATGCTGGGGTTGGTCGCGTGGATGTTCAACGGTTTCAACATTGCCGGTTTTTGGCCGGCCTTGTTCGCTTCGATGCTTGTCAGTCTCACCGGTTGGATCGCATCGTATTTGATCGGCCCGCGTGGCGGCATTCGGGTGAGTTATGTGCGCCGCGATTTATAAGCACATCACGGTCGGCTTGATGCCCGTGCGCTCGGCTGTTGCGATGCGCGCGCTGAACTTTGCCGTCAACACCACGCATAGATCGGTCACTGGCCTGGTCGCGATCATCGGCCTGCTGCTTGCCGGATGCGCCGCGCAGGCGCCGCCGTTTGTGCGCGAGGTGCCGCCCGACAACCCCGTGCTCGCGCGTGTGAGCGTCGACCCCAGCGCCTATGTCGGGCGCAGGCTGCGTTGGGGTGGCAGCATCGAGCAACTGGAAAATCATGCGCAAGAGACCTGGCTTGAAATCGTCGAGCGCCCTTTGGACGGCAGCGGCCAGCCGCGCCTGTCCGATCAGAGCGGCGGGCGTTTCATCGCTAAGATATCCGGCTTTCTCGACCCGGTGATTTACACGCGTGGACGTGACATCACCGTCACCGGCAGCGTGGAAGGCGACAGCAGCCGTAAAATCGGCGACTTCGATTACCGTTTCGTTGTCGTAAAAGTCGCGGTCGCGCACTTGTGGCCGCTACTGATCCCCGCACCCGCGATGTACTACGACCCCTTCTGGTACGACCCGTGGTATCCGTATTGGCCACGTCGTCACCGGCACTACTATCGTTGACTTTGAGAGTTGCCCATGCGCTTTCATCCTTGTGAATTCGCCGTAGTCGCTGTCGCACTGCTCAGTGCCTGCGCGAGCACGCCATCCTTCGATCTGAAAAACGTCAACACCGAGCTGATGCCGAACGAAATCGTGGCGCATCTCGACAGCGTGCAAGGCGCCCGCGTGCTCTGGGGCGGCGTCATCATCGGCAGCAAGAATCTCGAAAACAGCACACAGTTGGAAATACTCGCGTACCCGCTGAACCAACAGCAGCGTCCGCGTTTTAATCGCGAACCACTGGGACGTTTCATCGTCGAGCACAGCGGCTATCTCGAAACCGTCGACTACGCGCCCGGCAGGGTCCTGAGCTTGACTGGAACTGTTACCGGCAGCAAAGAAGTCAAAATCGACACAGCGACGTATATTTACCCGGCGATCAAAAGCGAACAACTGTACCTGTGGCCGAAAGGCGGCGCGGAAGAACCGCAAATTCACTTCGGGCTGGGCGTGATGTTGCATAATTAAAAAAGTACACGTTGTGAAGCATTCACACTGAGTCAGTTGAACAAGTTGTTGATTCGAGCTGTGACAGTTTGACTCACTGTCATTCCCCGCGTAGTCGAAAAAATCTGCGTTAGTGTCTACACTAAAATCTGCGTTAGTGTCTACACTGCATCTGAGTTTCAAAGAGCGAGTCCGCAGGGGTTTCTTGCGTATTTAAATGGGGTGGTGCCGGGTAGAGAAATCGGGACCTCCGACCATCTGAGATTCGCGCAGTCGGTACTTGTCGGTGGCACATCGGGACGATGCATGCAGATCGTTTGCGTGGTGTGCAGCCGAACGCATCACACGGCGCCGGGGAATAACCTGAAGTTCTTGGAGATCAAGTGATGTTGATTACGCGCGTGCACTTAAAAAACTGGCGTAACTTTCGTGAGGCGGATGTGCCGCTTTTTGCGAGAACCTATGTCATTGGCCCCAACGCATCGGGCAAGTCGAACTTGTTGGATGTGTTCCGTTTTTTGCGTGATGTCAGCAAGCCGAATGGCGGTGGGCTCCAGAAAGCGGTGGATGACCGAGGTGGAATTTCCAAGTTGCGTTGTTTGCATGCACGAAAGGATACCGAAGTGCGCATCGATGTTCACCTGGCTGAAAGCGCTGATGCGACTGAACCGACCTGGAAGTACATCCTCGGATTTAAACCCGAGGGCAAAGGCGCGCAGCGGTTGCTGGTCTCAACCGAGGAAGTCTGGCATGCGGGGCGTCGATTGATCAGTCGGCCAAACGATGCTGACAACAAAGACATTCCGTTGCTTACGGAAACGCATCTTGAGCAGATTCAGGCGAACGTCAAATTCAGAGAAATTGCGGAATTCTTCAGCAATGTGACCTACCTGCATTTGGTGCCGCAACTACTTAAATACGGGGACAAGATTGGGGGGCAACGGCTTGAGGACGACCCTTTCGGACAGGGATTTTTAGAACGAATTGCCAAGTGCACTACTAAAACGCGCGATGCACGTCTGCGCAAGATCGCCAAGGCGCTTTCCGCCGCTGTACCCCAATTCAAGGAGTTGCGTTTCCTTCCCGACAAAGCGACGGGCCGTCCGCATTTGGAAGCCTTATATGAGCATCACCGGCCACAGGGTGCATGGCAACGTGAGGAGCATTTTTCGGATGGAACGCTGCGTTTGATCGGGTTGCTCTGGTCGCTGCTGGATGGCGACTCGTTGCTCTTGCTCGAAGAGCCCGAGCTTTCTCTGCATCAGGCAGTGGTCGAGCAGATTCCGTTATTGATCGACCGTGCGATACGCGAAGCGAAACATCGGCGCCAAGTCATTATCAGTACCCATAGCGATACGATGTTGAGCAATCCTGGCATTGATGGTCGCGGAGTGGTGATTCTGGATGCTGGTCGTGAGGGGACGCGCGTCCGGCCGATTAGCGAGAGTGAAGCCAAAGGATTAGGGGCTGGACTCTCCATCGCCGAGGTGGTTTTGCCAAAAACACGACCCGTGGGTGTTGAACAGTTAGGTCTATGGTGACGAAGGGTGTGTATCTCGCGCCCGAGGATGCCTTGGCCGAGGCGGTGGCCGAGCGACTGATTCTTGATACCGGTGGTGCGCTGCGTGTTGATGTAAAGCTACCCGGAAAAGGTGCCGGCAATCTGAAAAAGAAGCTACCCGAGCTCATTGGCGTAGCCTATTCATTGCCGGTGCTGTTGATTACTGATCTTGATCGGGTGGCATGCGCTCCATTGTTGATTTCGACGTGGAAAGGCAGCCGTAAATTTCCACAGGATCTGCTGTTCCGGGTGGCTGTACGCGAGGTTGAGTCCTGGTTGATGGCGGACGCCGATGCCTTGGCCAACTGGTTGAACATCAAATTCACGAAGATTCCGAGTGCGCCAGATACCCTTGCTGATCCCAAGCGAACCTTGCTTGAACTCGCTAAAAAAGCGCCACGTGCGATTCGCGAGGGCTTGATAAAAGCACCTGGAGCAGTGGCCGCTCAGGGTCTCGGTTACAACGCGGTGCTGGGGCAATTCGTCCGGGAAAACTGGCGTGCTGAACGTGCCGCATTGCGTTCGCCGAGTTTGGCGCGCGCGCGTCAACGCATAAACGAGTTAGCGGCGGGTTGCTATCCCCCGTAGATGTTTCACCCCCGCAACGCCTCCAATTCTTCCCAGCGGGCATAGGCCGTTTTTAATTCGGCTTCAATCTGCGCCACGCGTGACTGCGTCTTGCTGATGGTCGCTTTGTCTTGCTGGTAAAACTCCGGTGCGGCCATTTGAGTGTTCAACTCACCGCGCTGGGCTTCCAGTTTTTCGATGGCGGCGGGCAGGGCGTCCAGTTCGCGTTGGTCTTTTTGCGATAATTTTTTCGTGGCCTTCTCGCGCGCTGCGGCGGGCATTTCCAGTTTGGGCTTGGCGGCGGTTTTAGTTTCCGCCGGTGCTGCGCGCTGGCGCAGCCAGTCGTCGTAGCCGCCGACGTATTCGTTCACCACGCCGTCGCCCTCGAACACCAGGGAGCTGGTTACGACATTATTGATGAAAGCGCGGTCGTGGCTGACCAGCAACACGGTGCCGGCGTAGTCGATGATCAGTTCTTCCAGCAAATCGAGCGTGTCGGAGTCGAGGTCGTTGGTCGGTTCGTCGAGCACCAGCAGGTTGGACGGGCGCGTGAACAGGCGCGCCAGCAGCAGGCGATTGCGCTCGCCGCCCGACAGCGCGCGCACCGGCTGGCGGGCGCGGTTGGGCGTGAACAGGAAGTCCTGCAAATAACTCAACACATGGCGCGGCTGGCCGTTGATGGTGACGGTCTCGCTGCCCTGGCCGATGTTCTCTTGCACGGTTTTGTCTTCGTCGAGCGCCGCGCGGTATTGGTCAAAATAGGCGACTTCCAGATTGGTGCCGATCTTGAGCGTGCCGCGCGTGGGTGCGAGCTGGCCGAGCAGCAGCCGCAGCAGCGTGGTCTTGCCGGCGCCGTTGGGGCCGATGATGCCCACTTTATCGCCGCGCATGATCACGGTGTTGAGGTCGCGAATCACCGGCTTGCTGGCGTACTCGAATGCGACATTGATCGCCTCGACCACCATCTTGCCGGAACGGTCGGATTCCTGAATCGCCATGCGTGCCGAGCCGGTGCGCACGCGCCGCGCGGCGAATTCTTCGCGCAATTTTTTCAATGCGCGCACGCGGCCTTCGTTGCGTGTGCGGCGTGCTTTGACGCCCTGGCGTACCCACACTTCTTCTTGTGCGAGCTTCTTGTCGAACAGTGCGTTAGCGGTGTCTTCAGCGGCCAGCAGGGCTTCTTTGCGCGCCATGTAAGTAGCGTAATCGCCGGGAAAATCGGCCAGTTTGCCACGATCCAGTTCGATGATGCGCGTTGCCAAGCGTTGTAAAAATGCGCGGTCGTGGGTGATGAATAGCAGCGTGCCGTTCCAGCCCAGTAGAAATTCTTCCAGCCACATGATCGACGCGATGTCGAGGTGATTGGTCGGCTCGTCCAGCAGCAGCAGGTCGGGTTCGCTGACCAGAGCGCGCGCCAGCATCACGCGGCGCTTGAGCCCGCCGGATAAACTGTCAACCTCCGCGTCTGGGTCGAGCGCCAAGCGCGTCAGCACGTTGTCGACACGTTGCCCGACGGTCCAACCGTCGGCCGCTTCCAGCTCATGCTGGCAGCGTTCCAGTTCGTCCATTTTGGAAAAATCGCCGTCGGCCAGCGCATGGGTCAGGTCGTGATAGCGTTCGATTACCGCGCCGATATTGCCTAAGCCCCCCGCCACCACGTGATAGACGCTGCCGGTGGTGTCTTGCGGAACTTCTTGCGCCAATTGCGCCACGCGCAAACCCTGAATGCGCACCACCTCGCCGTCGTCGGGTGGCATGTCGCCCATGATCATGCGCAACAGCGTCGACTTGCCGGTGCCGTTGCGGCCCACCAAGCACAGGCGCTCGCCGCGCTCGATGGAAAAGTTCACGCCGTCGAACAACGGCGGTTGCCCCAGGGTGAGGACGACATTTCGGAAAGTAAGAATGGCCATGAGGCGCTCGCTGCTAAAAAACCAGAGCGCGGATTCTACCAGCCCGGGAGCACTTAGGCCGGAATTTGCGGGTCGACCCACTCGGCTTCGGTGCCCGCGCGCTGCCGCCGCCTAACCGTGTTGTTTCCAGATGTACTAAACTTTGTCCTCCACAACCTCCTGGGAGCAAGCTATGAACAAGCGATCTATCGCAGTATTAATGTTAAGCGCGTTGTCGGTGTCGCCTCTTGCGCTGGCCGATAAAGGCAGCGACAAAACCGCGCAGATGGGCACCTTGGTCAAAACCGAAGGCAACACCATCGTCATCAAAACCGATAAAGGCGAAGAAAAAAGTTTTGAAACCAGCGCGCAAACCAAGAAGCGCGGCGGCGAGGCCGGGGTTGGCGCGACCGTCGAATTGTATTTTGCCAAAGACGGCAAGGTGCGCATGATTGAATTAATCAAAAAATAAGCGCAATTTTCCATAGTGAAATAAGGCGTGGGCCGCCTCGGCTGCACGCCTTAGTTTTATCGCTTAATTTTTACTTCACCCCAGCAATTTTTTTGCCGATAGAACTCCGTGAATGCGCACGCGCCGCTGGGCGGCGGGGTTGACGAGGTGTCGGCACGCGCACATTTTTTGGGTAAACGCATGGCCGAGGCATCGACTGAGCCTGATCTGCAACGCTTCTTTCGTCTGTCCTGCGACATGTTGTGCATCGCAGGCTTCGATGGTTATTTTAAAACCATCAGTCCGGCACTCTCGAATACGCTGGGCTATACGCTTGAGGAACTGACTGCCGGGCCGTTTATCGAATTCATTCATGCGGATGATCGCGCCCGGGTGCTGGCCGAGATGGCGCAGTTGATGGCCGGTGGTGTGACGGTTTCATTTGAGATTCGCATGTATGCCAACGACGGCTCGCTGCGGCACCTGTCGTGGAATGCCTCGGCTGATCTCGACAAAAAATTGTTCTATGGCTTTGCGCGTGATGTGGGCGCGCAACAGCGCGCGCTGGAGGCGCTGCATCGCAAGCTGGAATTACAACGCGGTGTGCTGGACGGTGCCAATTACAGCATCATTTCGACCGATACCCAGGGCGTGATTTTAAGCTTCAACTCCGCCGCCGAGCGCATGCTGGGCTACAGTGCCGCCGAAGTCATCGGCAAGCTGACTCCGGAAGTGATGCATGACGTCGCCGAAGTCGCGCAGCGCGCCGCGCAACTGACGCGCGAGTTAGGCGTTATTGTAACGCCAGGTTTCGACGTTTTCGTGGAACAGTCGCGGCGCGGCATCGCCGAGGAACGCGAGTGGACTTACATTCGCAAAGACGGCAGCCGCTTCCCGGTGTTGCTGTGCGTCACTGCATTGCGCGATGCGCACGGTGCGGTGAGCGGATTTATGGGCATCGCCGCCGATATCAGCGCCCGCAAGATCGCTTCCGCACAGCTCGAAAGTTTCAAGAGCACCTTGGATCAAACTCTTGACTGTGTGTTTATGTTCACACCCGACACGCTGCAATTTTTTTACGTGAACCAGGGTGCTGCTGCGCAGGTTGGCTATAGCCGCGAAGAACTGCTGGCCATGCATCCGTATGACATCAAGCCGGATTTTCCCGAAGCGAGATTTCGTCAGTTTATCGAGCCGCTGCTGCGTGGCGAGAAGCAATCGGTTATTTTCGAGACATGGCACCAGGGCAAAGACGGCAGCCGTGTCCCGGTCGAAGTGTTTTTGCAATACATCGCTGCCGCCGAGCAGTCGCGCTTTGTCGCCATCGTGCGCGACATTACCGAACGCAAGCGCCTGGAGCAGATGAAAAACCAATTCGTTTCGACCATGAGCCACGAGCTGCGCACGCCGATGAATGCGATTCTCGGCTTTACCCAGTTGCTGGGTTACGACAGCAACCTGACCGACGCGCAGAAAGCCAATCTCACTAAGGTTCGCAAGGCGGGCGAACACCTGCTTAATTTGATCAACGAAGTGCTCGACCTGTCGCGCATTGAGGCCGGAAATGCCGCGTTGTCGCTGGAATCGGTCGCGCTCGATGCGGTGTTGCTCGAATGTCTTAACCTGGCGCAACCGCTCGCGGATGCACGCCATGTCCGGTTGCATGTGGAGGTCGAAAGCGCCGCCGGCCACCATGTACGTGCGGACTCCACCCGCTTAAGCCAAGTCCTGATCAACCTCATTTCCAACGCCGTGAAATACAACCACCCTGGTGGTTGCGTGTGGGTTACCTGCGCGCCGGGCGCGCCGGGACACGTGCGTATCGCCGTGCGCGATGATGGACGCGGCATCGCGCCGGCGCAGCAAGCACAGTTGTTTCAACCCTTTAATCGCCTGGGCGCCGAACGCGGTGAAATCGAAGGTACCGGCATCGGCCTGACCATCAGCAAGCAACTGGTCGAGCTGATGCGTGGTGAGATCGGCTGGGTGAGTACGCCCGGTGCCGGCAGCACCTTCTGGGTGGACTTTTTGCAGCAAAGCGCTGCGCCTGCGCGGCGACCACGCATCGACAGAAACACCGCGCCGAGCGTGTGCAACCTCGCTGCGATGCGCCGCATGCTGTATGTCGAGGATCATCCCGCCAATCTCGCGCTGGTGCGCGCCTTGTGTACGCAGTTCTGGCCGCAGATGCAGTTACTCACCGCGACCAGCGCAGAGATGGGCTTGGAGCTGGCCGCTGCGCAGCCGCCGGATTTGATTTTGATGGACATCAACCTGCCCGGCATGGATGGTTATCAAGCGCTGGCACAGTTGCGCGCGGATGCGACGCTGCGCCATATCCCGGTGCTGGCGATCACCGCCAATGCCATGCAGGCGGATATTGAACGCGGCCAAGCCGCCGGGTTTGCCGGCTATCTGACCAAACCGCTCGACATCGCGAAATTTCTGGCGGTGTTGAACGAGGTGCTGCCGGGCTCGGCGGCGTGCGCCGCGCCGCCGGTTGCCCCAACCGCGCCCGCTGCGGGGGCGGCGCCGATTCTGGACGAACACGCCACCGGGCAATTGCGCGACCTGCTGGGCGCGCATGCAGTGCCGATTATTGACTCATTGTTGAGCGACTTGCCGCAGCGCATGGCGCTGTTGCGCGACGCCATCGAACATGGCGATGTCGCTGCGGTACGCCACCAAGCCCACGCCATGAAAGGCAGCAGCAGCAATCTGGGCGCAAGCGCGTTTGCGGCGTTGTGCGCGCGACTCAGTGGCCACTGCAAGGCAGGCGAATTACAGTGTTTGCCCGCTATGTGCGCGCAGTTGGAGCAGGAATTCCATGAGTGCGTCACGCCCGCGCTTACGCAGTTCAAGCAGGAATTATTGTGCGCGGATCAGCAGTCAAGAGCGGCGCCGCTACCGGTGCTATAAGCATTGTGCAAAGGCAAGAATGGGAAGCACCAGAGATGACTACCGATAGCGCATCCAGCTCGCAAGCAATGCCTAAAATTTTGATCGTCGACGATCAGGACTCGGTGCGGCTGTTGATACGCCAAGTGTTGAGCACCGATGGCTACCAGATTGCAGAAAGCGTGGACGGGCGCAGCGCGCTGACCTTGCTGCCCGAATTTAAACCTGATCTGGTGTTGCTGGATTGCATCATGCCCGGCATGGACGGTATCGAATTGTGCCGCCACATCAAAGAATCGCCCGATGGGCAATTGCTCCCGGTATTGATGGTCACAAGTCTTGAGGATGAAATTGCGGTGGAGCGCGCCTTCGCCGCCGGCGTGAGCGACTACGTAACCAAGCCGATCAACTTCGCGGTGTTGCGCCAGCGTGTGCGCTATTTGTTGAAAGCCGGCATCGCTGAGCGCCAGGTGCGCCACTTGGCGTTTCACGACGCGTTAACCGGCTTGGCTAACCGCGTGCTGCTAAGGGAACGGTTACGCCACGGCATTGCACGCGCCGCGCGCGAGAAAAAAATGCTCGGTCTGGTGTTCGTCGATCTTGATAATTTCAAATGGGTGAACGACACGCTCGGGCACTCGGTCGGCGACCAGGTGTTGAAAAGTGTGGCCGCGCGTCTGAAGCAGGCGGTGCGCGACTGTGACACCGTGGCGCGGCTGGGCGGTGACGAATTCGTGCTACTGGTCGAAAACATGGTCTCCAGCCAGCACGTGGCAACGGTCGCGCAAAAGGTGCTCGATTCCATTCATGTGCCGTTGCGCAGCGGCGGTCGCGAGCTGCGTCTGGGTGGTAGTTTGGGCATCGCTATTTATCCCAACGACGGTCATGAGGTCGAGCCGTTGATGACGCAGGCTGACACCGCCATGTACCGGGCGAAACAAGGCGGACGCAATCGCTACGAATTTTACACCGCTGAAATGGGCGCGGTGGTGCAAAAGCGAGTGCTCATGGCGGACCACCTGCGCAGCGCACTGGCGCAGGAAAACGGCTTGCTACTGCACTTTCAACCGCAGATCGAACTTGCCAGCGGCCGCATCGAGATGCTGGAGGCGCTGGTGCGCTGGCAGCATCCGGAACGCGGCTTGCTCAATGCCGCCGAGTTTTTACCGTTGGCTGAGGAGTCTGGCCAGGTGCGTGCGCTCGACGAGCAAATGTTGCGCCTTGTTTGTCGACAACTGGCACAATGGCGCCGCGACGGCGTGGCGGTGCCGCCGGTGTCGGTCAATTTCTCCGCACGCCACTTCCAGGAAACCGACGCCGTCGCCAAGCTGGCGCGCATTCTCGAAGAAACCGGCGCCTTGGGTGAAAACCTGATGCTTGAAATCTCCGAACAGGTCACGCACGCCGACAGCGCCGCCATCGAGCTTGCGCTCAATGCGTTGCAGGAGCTCGGTATCGGCGTGTGCGTCGACGACTTCGGCACTGGACTGACCTCACTGCGCAATTTGCAGCGCTATCCGATCAACTGTCTAAAAATCAACGCCGCTTGCACGCGCAATCTGGGCGCAACTGAGGGCGACAGTACCACCTTGATGCGCGGCATTTTAATGCTGGCCAAGGCGCTGCGCGTGAACGCCATCGCCGAGGGCGTGGAGACACACGAGCAGGCCCTGCTACTGCGCCAGCTCGGTTGCAAATACGCGTTGGGTTACTTTTTTTCCAAACCGATGAGCGCCGCCGAAGTGCCCGCCTTGCTTGCTCGGGTGAATGGCGTGGGTTGAAGGTTGAGGCAGCGTGTCGTGTGCTAAAACAGGCCGGTTTCGCCGCCTCTGATCCACGCCGCGCGACATGGCGGCGCTCATCAGCACCATGAACACCTTGCTTTTGCAACCGCCGGAATTGAATATTCACGATTCAAGACACAACATTTACACTCGGCGCTCTAAAACTTTAGAGGTTCGCCATGATTCTGAACATTGTTCTCGAAGATCGCCAAATTGCAATTACCGTGGCCGATGAGATGTTGCACGACGCGCAGGATTTCTACGCCAAGATGGACCGCGACATGGACCAAGGTTGGCAGATGAGCCGCGACTGGGTCGAGCATCCGTCGTTGCTCGAACGCTGCCAGATCGCCGCCGACAAATTGCACACCGCACTGAACACGCAAAATGAAACGCTGGTGATGTTGATGGCGGGCTACATTCTCACGCGCCTGCCGAACATACGCTCGGTCACCCTCAACACCGACGGCGAAATGCAAGAAACGCTGATCGACGTCTGAAAAAATCCTGCTTGCTTAGAGCCTGTTCAAGGTCTCTCTGGAGGGATGCAGTGCAAGGCAAAATGGAACTCAAAAACGCAGCATACACGCAAGTATGTGAGTATTTTGCGTTCGATTTTAACGCCGCAATGCGCTCTCCAGAGAAATCTTGAACAGGCTCTTAGCGGGTCACTGCGTGATTCGGCTACTGAAATAGCCATGCTCCGCATTGTGAATCAGGCGCTGAAACTCGTCGCCTTCGATATGCACCAAATCACGGTGGTTACCCGCTTCGAAGTAGATGTCGGGGTTGGTGCGCAGCGTGTCGTCGACGATCATGCCCACTCCGTAAGCGTCGCCGAGCGGCGGCAGCGCGCCGATTTCGCAATCCACAAACAACACGGCAAGCTCTTCTTCGTTGGCCAAGCTCAGATTTTTGCGGCGCAGGCGATTGCGCAGGATGCCAAGCTCGACATGATGCGTGGAGGGGACCACCGCCATGACATAGCCAAGCTCATCTTCCAGCATGACACCCTTGGCCAGCGCGTCGCCGGGGATATGCGCAGCGTGTGCGGTTTCCATGCTACAGCCACTGCGTGCATGGCGGATCACCTCGTAATTCACGCCCTGCTTGTCGAGATAGTTACGAAGAGTAATGGCGATACTCATGGCGGTGCCTCCGGTTATTTTTTTGAAGCGAGCCTTCATTTAACGCGGAAAAAGCCACAGCCCGCTATTCGTACAATTACGCTTGAAGGCGGATAAAATGCCGCGAGGAGGTCGCGAGGAAGTTTAAGTGTGCATTAACGCCCCTATAGCAAGCTGCGCACACGGTGTGCCTGTTGCAGGACGTTATCCCGACACTCAATAATTCCAGATTAATTCAGTACGTTATCCGCGCTGATTGCGTGGGCGTCGGGTATTGACCTCAGCGGGTAAAACACTGGCGGAAGAGAGGGTGACTCGTGCTACCATCTTTCAGCGATTTGCTTAACTGTGGACAATACGTTAGTAGCGCTAGTTGAGGATTAGGAATGATATTTTCCGGTCTCGTCGGAAAAATAGGTGAGCTGGCCAACGTGACTCAAGCGCTGGCTAAACTCATCGCATCCGGCGCGTATGACATATTGCGCCGCACCGTGTTGGTGAACGACGCGGTGGTGCGTATCCGCATTCCGGTGGCCGTCAAATTCGCGCTGGTCATCGGCATTGTGATTACTGTTGCCATGTCGTTGCTCGGCGCGCTTGTAATCCATAATCAAAAACAGATTTTGACCCACCAGATTCACGCCACCGGTCGCACGGTGGTGGCGCAGATGGCTAAATCCACCACCGAACCGCTGCTCGCCAAAGATAATTTGCTGCTGGATGTGCTCACCTCCAATCTGGCGACCGCCGAGAACGTGCTGGGCGCAGCGGTGTTCAGTGCAGATCGCAAGCTGAGTGCCAGTGCCGGTAACCAACCGTTTGAAGCCGGCGCGCCGTTAATTGGGGCGAAGAAACAATATCTGGACGGCACCCAGTTGTCGTTTGACTGGCACTGGGAAGACGCACCGCGTGGTCCCATCGACGCGGTGGCCTTTGTCAGCCCGGTGCGCTTCAAAGACTTGATCGTGGGCTACGCGTTGATTTCATTCACGCGCAGCACGCTGACGGAATCAATTAACGAAATGGTCGATTCGATAATCACGGCGACCTCGATCATGATTCTGGTGGGCATTGTGCTGGCTTATTTATTGGGCCGACGCCTGTACAAACCGATTTACCAACTGACCGATGCCAGCCGCGCCATTAGCATGGGGCACTATGATTACCAGATCGAAACCACCCGCAACGACGAAATCGGCGACCTGATTAACTCAGTCAACGTCACCGCGCGTTCGTTGCAAATGAAATCCATGCAAATGGCGCAGGGTATCCGCCAGCGTAACCAGATCGCCACTGCACTACAGCGCCACCTGCCCGCCAACGTCGCGCGTGAAATCATCAGCAACGACCATCCCAGCGAAGTTACCTTGGGCGGCAGCCACGTGAATGCCAGCGTGGTGTTTATCGACATCGTCGGATTCACCGCCGTGTCGGAGATCATGTCGCCACAAAAGGTCGCCGAATTGTTGAGCGACTTCTACGGCGCCGTTGCGGAAACCGCACCGATGTATAAAGGCGCCATCGACAAATTCATCGGTGATTGCGCGATGGTGATTTTCGGCATCGCCGAAGACGACGACACGCACGCGTTTCATGCCATCGCCTACAGCGTGTTTTTCGTGAAGATGATGATGCGCCTGAACCGCGTGCGCGCAATGCAAGGCAAGATGCCGATGCATTTTCGCGTGGGCATCAATGCCGGCGATATGTTGGCCGGCTACATCGGCTCGTCCGAGCGGGTGCAATACACGGTGGTCGGCGATGCGGTCAACGTGGCGTCGCGTTTGTGTTCAGTCGCAACCGCCGACCAAATCTTGATCACCGAAGACACCTTGCGCGTCGAGGGGCTGGCCGACAAATTATTGGTCAAGCCTTATCAGTCCATCCAGGTGCGGAATAAATTGCAGCCGTTAAGTACTTATTTTGTGAATGATGTACGCCCGTTTTACGCGTCAGCCATGGAGCGGCAAATTAAAAACGCACTGCTTGCCTTAAGCAAGGCGGGCTGAAATGAAGGCATGGCGCTGGGGATTGGTCGCTACGGGCATAGCGTCGCTTTGCGCTTGTGCCGGTGGTTCAATCCAATACCGTTTCGATGAGAGCGACAGCGATCTGTTTAGCGCTAACACGTTGCAAAGCACCACCAAAAAAAAAGAAGAAGACGCTCCGGCACCGACACTCGCGGCGCTTATCAGCGCGCAGCACTACACCGCCGCAATTGAAATACTCGAACGCGACATGCGTGAGCGTGACGCCCAGGAGACGCGCCAGCAGTTGGCGCAAGTCACTAAGCTGGCGGAGTACTACGACAAAGTCATTGGTGCCGACGTCGAGGATGCGGTCAACAAGCAGGATTGGAACACGGTATATCGACTCCTGGATCAGGCCGCGAAACACTATCCGCAAGGTGCAATGACGCGCGAGTGGCGCAGTGTGCTCGAACTGCATCGTCAGGAACGCGCCGGCGAGTTGAAGACTTCGCTACTGATGGAGCGCGCGGCGTGGTTGCTTCAGTCGCGCTCGGTGCTGGAAGAACTCGTCAGTTTGGAGCCGCGTAATACCACTGCGACCGCCAAGCTCGATGAGGTGCGTAGCGAAGCGCAAAATTTGGCGGCACAACTTTCCAAGCTGGGCATCGCCGCGTTGACGGCCAAAGATCTGGCGCTGGCTGAACGTACCTTGACCCTGGCGGATCGCCTGCATCCGATTGCCGAAAACATTCTTGCCTTGGAGCGGCTTGACCGCGCGCAACACGAAGTGACGCAGGAAAAACGCAAGCAGCGTTTGCGCGAAGAGCAGGAGCAGGCGCGGCGCGAGACGGAAAAGCGCAAGCAATCGCTGCACGCGGTGGAGGAGCGCCAACAACAACAGAGCCGCCGTATGCTAGAAGACATCAATGCGGCGCTGGTCAAAGGCGATTTGCTGCGGGCGCAGGCATTGCTGGAGCAATTGCGCAATGCCGATAAAAATAATTCGCAACTTCCCGCTCTGGAACGAACGCTCGCCAGTTCAATTGCAGCCCGCGTCGACGCGCTGCTGGAAAAAGGCAACACCTTGTACAGCAACGGCGATATAGAACAAGCCAAGACGGTGTGGGAAGAGGCGCTGCTGCTCAGCCCCAGTAGCTCGCGCGCCCGCGCCCGCGTCGCGCGCGCGCAGCAAGTGTTGGACAATCTGCGTGAGCAGCAGAAGAAAGCTTCAAACTAACTTTCACCCTCCCAGTAGTCCACCCCCGACGATTTTTTGCTGAAGATCGTGAACACGCGTTTGTCGTCGTCGCCGCCCGGCGCGCTGCCCACCGTGACGCCGAATTTGCCGGAGTCAGGGTATTCGACAACATCCGGCTCCTCCATGGTGCTGACGGCCAGAAGTTGCAGCGTGTCGTTGCTGGTGTTGGTGAGTTGATGCGGGGTGCTGGGCCCCGGCGGTGCACAAATGATGTCGCCGGTCTGCACGGTGTAGGTCTTGTCGCCGTAGCGCAGCGTGCCGCTGCCTTCCAGGATGAAAAACATTTCCTCGTTGACGTAATGGAAGTGATACGGCCAGCCAGTTTTGCCCGGCGCTAACACCACCAATCGATAGCCGAGTTTCTTTGCGCCCAGCCGCGTCGCGACCGGACCGAGTTTGGCGGCAAAGCGTCCGCCATCGCCCGAGTCGCTGAATTTCACATTGCGCAGATTCAAAAACGGTTTGTTCTCCATAACGTTAACTTCCTTCTTAGTTAGCAGGGCAGGACGGGAAAGCAAATTTAGCATACCTGCGGGCCTTGGTTTTGCCGCCGGCCGCAGTTATAGTTTGCGCCTCAACTAAACCCCTCCGTGGGAGAGTGCGGCTTAACGAGGCTGTTTAAAAACCTATTGCGCTTCCGTGATTCTGAGTCGGATGCTCGCTACGGTTTTAAATAGCTTCTCAGGCCGCCGCCGAAGGCGCAACCCGCTCGGAATCGCTCAGGCCAAAGGACCGCGGAAGGACGTTGACTCTGGAGAGTGATCGTAGGCTTTGCGCATGTCAAAACTCGCAACGATCCACCGACGGGGCTCAAGCTCTCAGGTAACCGGACAGAGGGGCGACAGAATGCGAAGGTATTCTGTCGCCTTTTTTTATTTTCTAAGGTTCGGAGAAATTGCTCATGGGTCAACGCACACCGCTGTACGCCACGCATGTCGCGCAGCACGCCAAAATAGTGGACTTTGGCGGCTGGGACATGCCGATCAATTACGGCTCGCAAATCGAAGAACACCATCAGGTGCGGCGCGACGTCGGCATGTTCGACGTGTCGCACATGAGCGTGCTGGATTTACGCGGGCCGCGCGTGCGTGAATTCCTGCGCTATTTGCTGGCCAACAATGTGGATCGGCTAAAAGATGCCGGCAAGGCGCTGTACAGTTGCATGCTCAACGAACGCGGCGGCGTCCTCGACGACTTGATCGTATATTTCATGGACGAAAGCTGGTTCCGCATGGTGGTCAATGCTGCGACCCGCGACAAAGACATCGCTTGGATTACTAAACAAGCACAAGCCTTTAGTGTTGCTGTGACCGAGCGCAGCGAGCTTGCGATGATCGCAGTGCAAGGTCCGAACGCGCGCGGCAAAGTGCATCAGGTATTGGGCAAGGCGGCAGAGGCGTCATTGCATGACATCGGGGTATTTTTCGCGCGCAGCGTCGGCGACATGTTCATCGCACGCACCGGTTACACCGGTGAAGACGGCTACGAAATTATTTTGCCCGCCACCCAAGCGGCAAATTTATGGAAGCAACTATTTGAAGCCGGGGTCAAGCCAATTGGTCTGGGTGCGCGCGATACGCTGCGCTTGGAAGCCGGTATGAATCTGTACGGCTCCGACATGGACGAAACCCTCACGCCGCTCGAAGCCGGTCTGGCGTGGACGGTCGGCTGGAATCCGCCCGAGCG
>JANLTU010000195.1:0-23152 GCA_031363085.1 Gammaproteobacteria bacterium | reverse complement strand
TTGCGTGGAGTTTGAACACACGCCCAAGGAAGTCGCTTGGATTCCGATCACCGGTCGAGGTTTACACCGAGCTCCTGCACAACATGGAACTCGCTAAAGCAGCGACTAAACATTAACTGTTGCGGTTGGTTCTTGAATCCGCCCACCTTTGCCGTGATCCCCAAACGATGGGTGGTGGAGCGGTCCTTTGCTTGGCTGGAAAAGTGTCGGAGGCTCTGGAAAAACTGCGAACGTAAACTCAATACCAGCCTGCAATTCGTGAGCTTGGCTTTCCTGGCTCTACTGCTGCGAAAATATTGAACAGGCTCTGAGATTGGTAGTCGACCCTAGTGCGCGCACGGGTGCTCGCCTACGAATCCCTTAACTGACTGACATTGAGTAGCGTCCACTTTTCCGTGTTTTTTAGTTGTAATGCGCCCAATTAAATGTCGGCCATGCGCTAGCCGCATAACATCCAGCAATATGTAGATTTACAGACTTCCCAGCAATCCATGCTGCTGTAATCAGTGCAAGATGTGACTTTCCATATGCTGTAGACGAATCCCACCGTACTTCAGTGTTGTTACAGGAACCTGATACTCCACCAAACGTAACCCCTCCTTCTAATGTCACAAAACAAGTTGTATCCACATTATCGCAGCCCACTTCGATTACTCTTCGTGCCCCAGTGTCTCCGTCAGCAAACGCATTTGTGGTTGAAATTGCGACTAAAATTCCCGCTACAGGCATACCAATTTGTTTTAACAGCTTCATAGATTTCTCCTTTAAGAATGAAGGGATGAAAGCAAACGTAAATCGCAATGCAACATACTTGCGCAATGGGAATAACGCCCCACCGTACCTGCACAACACGAACGACAAAATTGAAAGTTTTGCGGCTAAGCGCGGAACACGACAGGAACAAAAATGGATGTAAGACGGAACAGCGATTCGGGGGCCGGATGCAAAAAAACTGTAGACGCCCCCGCAATTCCCCATACATCATCGCCATCCCCTTGATGGCGACTTCCGTGTTACGACGCTGATACTTTTTCTCAACGACCCTGCTTTGATTTTGTCGCGTTGAGTGCTTCAGAATTTATTCGGTGTGGGTCTCAAGTCAACAATTCTTTTCTTTGGATTTCTTAACGCACGCATTATGACATGCTCTGGCGCCAGAGGATCGTGACAGTGCAACCCGTGCGCGCGGGGCACCCTACGACGATGTTCGTCCATCGTTACAGCGCTCCTGGTGGCTTTCGGTAGGGTGCGCCGAGCGAGCATCGATTCCGCCGCGATTTGCGCGAGCCACTGTTGGCAGCTCGGTAACTGCTCCTACGTTGCCCTACCGATGATCGCATGCATCGTGGAATAGCAATTCGCTGCTGAGGGCAACCCCGGCATAGACTGTGCTAATTAATTTCTGACATTTCAATAACTATAGCCATTCAACATCATTGGGCCATGTTAAGACAATTACTCTTGAGCCCAGCGCGATGCAACAATAATGCGGTTACTCAAACTTGATCAAGCCCTTACCACTTGCCAACAACACCCGCTCGATTACTTGCGCATCTGCCGCACCCAACGCGCCGGCGCTTAAGCGTGCTAACACTTCCTGCGCCGGCATATCCAAATCAAGCGCGCGCAACGTTCCCGCCACATCGCGCTGCGCTGCGAGTGATAGTGCTTGGTGCGCACCGCTGCGCTCAACGCGCAAATGAAACTCGACCAAGATCGCACGCAAATACTGCAGGCTGTGCACCGGATGCGTGTTCATGTCGCTAATCAAATAGTCGAAGCGCGCGCGAAATTCCGCATCGCGCGCATACGGCGCAAATACGCCACGCTGTCGCGCCGCCTGCAACACCGCAAACAAACCGCGCTGCAATGCGTGCAAGCGCGGTGCATGGAAAAACTTGTAGGCATGTTCCAGGTCATGAATCATGAACGCGAACGCGTCGGGCTTGCGCAGCACCGGCAAGCGCGCGCGGGCTGCGTCGCAAATCAGCGTCACCGGGCGTAAACCACGCGCTTGCAAATCCAGCACCTCGTCCGGCAGCGGCACGTGCTTGCACAGTATCAGCGGCCATCGGCCTTGCAGCCACTGCGCGAGCGCAATGTTGGCATTAGGAATGACGCCGAGAAATTGGTAGCGCTCGACATAGCGAATCAACAGTTCATCGCGGGCAGCACCGTGTGCCTGTGCGAGCTCGTCAAGCCATTGCGCAGGATCGGAACGTGCGTCGTGTTTGAAACGCCGCGCCGCAAAACGCCGGCCGTGTAAATGAATTTGCCAGTGCAGAAAATACCAGGCAGCAAAAGCTGCATCATGCAATTGGCCGGCACGCCAACAGGACGTTATGTTGCTGATGGCTGCGGCGAGCGGATGCTCTAGTGTTTCATTTGCAATTACTTCTGCAACTACAGGTGTAACAGAAGCCTCGCCCCGCCCTTCGGATGGTCGCATGCGTCGATCTCGCCGCCGATCTGGAACATTCTCTCTTTGCACCGCTAACCCCACGCACGAATTCAGGTTCATTCTGATTCCGATGATTTTATAGTCGACCCTACCCGTACGACGACTCTACCAGCCTTCATAGGACGGACGACACACCTTAACTGGCTTAGCTTTCTGCGTAGTTGTGTCGAACCACACCCACGTTACACTAACGCCACGACCTTCAAGTGCGACTCTAATTCATGTGCGGCATTGCTCTTATCCTTTATCGCTCCGGCGCTATACCTGAACGCAAACGTATCGAGCGCATGACGCGTGCACTGAACCATCGCGGGCCAGACGCACATGCGGTAGTGCTGCGGGACGAAGTCGCACTGGGTCACACGCGCTTATCGATTGTCGATGTGGCCGGCGGCGCGCAGCCGATGGTGAGCACCGATCAACGCCACGCGATCATCTTCAACGGGGAAATTTACAACTACCGCGCGTTGCGCCGCATGCTGGAGGCAGATGGTGTGCAGTTTGCCGGCGTGTCCGACACGGAAGTGATTTTGCATTTGTATCGGCGCGACGGTGCAGCGTGCGTGCGGCAACTGCGCGGCATGTTCAGCTTTGCGGTGCATGACGCGCTGAAGCATTCGCTGTTTATGGCGCGCGACCGCTTGGGCATCAAGCCGCTGTTTTATCACTGGAGCGGTGAGCAGTTGGTGGCCGCATCGGAAATCAAGGCACTGTTCGCATCCGGGCTGGTGGAGCCGCGTTTTAACCCCGCTGCGATTCGCAGTTATTTCACTTATCAATTCGCGATCAGCCCGCACACGCCGTTTGATGACGTGCTGGAATTGCCGCCTGGGTGCCGTATCGTGATAAATTCTGGGCAGGCGCCAATCATCGAACCGTATTGGGATCTGAACTTTCCACGCGAACATGAATACGAGTCGCACGACGAAGCCTTCTGGACGCGCGAATTTCGCAACGCGCTGGAAGATGCGGCAACCAGCCATACCATTGGTGAAGTGCCCATCGGTGCGTATCTGTCGGGCGGTATCGATTCGTCGGCGCTCACCTGGCTGCTGGGCGAATCGTACGGCACGCCGGTGCAAACTTTTTCGGTGCATTTTGCCAATAACGCGTTGGATGAAGCACCGATTTACCGTGCCATCGCCGCACATCTGAAGGTAGGCAACACCGAAGTCACCATGGATGACAATAAAGCGGAAGGCTATGTGCGCGAAATGGAAGCGGCGGTTTACCATCTCGAACAACCCCAGCGCATGGCCTTGGATGTGCCGTATTTTTTATTGTCACGACGTGTGCACGAACACCAGTACAAGGTGGTTTATACCGGCGACGGGGCCGATGAAATTCTCGCCGGCTACGACTGCTACCGGCAGGATTACATGCGCTTGTGGGGTAATGACATTCGCGATCCGCAACTGCGCGAACTGCTGTATTTCACCCAGTACGCGCAGAATTTTTCCGCACCGTATATGCAAATGCTGTTTGCGCAACATGCGCCGGAACAGCAGCAACAGGTGCTCAACCGTTATGGTTGTTACCCCGCATGGCATGACTTCTGGAAAATCACGGCGGACCAACTTCCCGGTTTGTTTAACCAGGATTTCGAACGGGCTGCAACCGCAACTGATCCAATGGGCGAATTGGCGGCAATGATGCAGCCGCAAGTCGAAGGCCGGCATCGCGTGAATCAATCGTTGTATATCGAAACCAAGACGCGCCTGCCAGGCTGGATTCTGTGGCGCAGCGACCGCATGAGCATGGCGCACGGCGTGGAAGCGCGCGTGCCGTTTCTGGATCATCCACTGGTCGAACTGAGCGCGCGCATTCCGCCTGATCTCAAACTGCGCGGCATGGATGAAAAATATCTGTTGAAGAAAATCGCGCTGCCGCATTTGCCCGCGCATCCGTGGCAGTTCAAGAAAAAAGCGTTTTACACGCCGATTCGCGAATGGTTTTTCACGCCCGCACAACACCCGCTGCTCGAACCGTATCTGTCAAGACCTGCATTGCAGGACGCAGGTATATTCGATCCTGACCACGTGCAGTCACTGCGCGCACACATTGAACAGGCGCAAGCACCCACCGATATGAATTCGTATTACGCATTGATGAAGCTGGAGTGGATCATGATGCTGGTGCTGACGGTGCAGATGCTGCACTCGCAGTACATTGCGAAGCGCGGAGCGTGTTTTATTGAAGACGATACTCTGTAGCAGCCAACCCGCTACGATGCACATCGAACCTTTGAATCCGGAATCTTCCGCAGCCCGGTTGTTAATTGCCAAAGCGGACGCGTACATGGCGGCGCTCTACCCGTCCGAGAGCAATCACTTGGAGAGCGTTCAAGCGCTGAAGCTTCCCAATGTGCTGTTTCTCGGTGGCTACCTCGACGGCGAACTGGTGGCGTGTGGCGCCGCCAAGACGTTCGTCGGCGATGAAATATACGGTGAAATTAAGCGCGTTTTCGTTCTCGATCACCACCGGGGTAAGGGGCTGTCGAAAGCCATCATGCAACGCCTTGAGGCACATCTGCACGCCACCGGCGTGCGCATCGTTAGACTTGAAACAGGAATCAAGCAACTGAAAGCCATCAGCCTCTACACAAACATCGGCTATGTCGAACGCGGTCCATTTGGTGGTTATTGCCGCGACCCGCTGAGTATTTTTATGGAGAAACGGCTTGAGGCATTCAGTAATTGATTCGTGAAGGCGTGACCCACCTCCCCTGACAAAGGAAAGGGTGTGACGGAAATCTTCCGCGTGCTTTTTAAACCCGCCGATCCTTCAACGCAAAGCGCAGCACGCCTTCTTGGTCTTTGCGCTTCAGTTGGATGGATAACACGTCGGCATCCAGATTGTTGACGCGGTCTGAGCGCCGATACACGCCAACCATGCCGTCTTGGATCGCTTGTTTCCACGGGCCCTGATCGTTTATGCGGATCGACACCATGATGCTGTGGGCGGGTGTGTTGTTGGTGAAGGACGCCATGATCAGAAACTCGCAGACCGCCCCCGCCGTCGGGCCGGGTCGGGCTTCGAGGGTGACGACCACATCGTTCCACTGCTGCGGTGTAAAACGGTAGATGGGGATATCGTCAGAGCAACCGTACAGAAAAAAAGTCAAGACAAGCCCTGTCCAGGTTTTCATGGGCGTGCGTGCTTTTGCAAATACTCAAGCAAGGCGGTATTTTCCTCAGACGTGAATGCGGGCAGACCTTTTTGCGTCATATGTTTTTGCATGCGAAACACGACGTTGGGCCATTCGTTGGCCGCATGCAACACCGGGTTCGGCGCACCGTGACAACTACCGCAGCGCTTGACCATCAATTGCGCAGCAGGTGACGCTGCATCGGGCAGCGGCGAAGCTGGCGGCAGCGACGGGTCACACGCCGTGAGCAGCAATGCCGCGCAGCACAGCAGCAGACTACTTTTTTTCTTGAGCATCATCGCTCGCAACATTGGCCGGTACCGACGCGTCGGTATTCTGCTTGTCGGAATCAAGTCGGCCCGCATATTTGGAGCCGTAGAAATTCACCATGAAATACACAAAAGTGCCGAACACCGCCAGATAAAGAATCGCCAAGCCGAAACCCCAGTCCAGCCAGGGGCGCTCTTGACCGGGCCGCACGCCCCAAAACGGAAAACTCAGGCCGATGGCCATCAGCAACACCGCAACGATCACTGCGAAAAACCACGGTGGCACACGCTCTTGTGATTCGGGAATGGCCTCGACCATTTCCCAGTCTTCAAGGCCGCGCTTCTGGCGTCGCTCTTCGTCCGAGGTATAGCCAAAGTTATCCTGCGGTATCACACCCCAGTCGCCATTGGACTGGACCGGACCCAGCGGTTCGTTTTTTTCGGTATCAGTCGTCATATCAACCTCGCGCTACAAAATGTTGCACTCGATAACTGTCTTCCCAACCGTCGTCGGCGCGCACGCGCACCAGAAATGTGTGGATACCTGGCGTCAGCACCGGCGCGATGTGCAAGTTGATGTCCACGCGGCCGATGCCTTCGAAACGCGCGTCGGTCATCGCCAGCGTATAACTGTCAGCCGGCAGCCCGTCGATGGTCACAATCAAATGCGCTGGACGATACACCTTGTTGGACACGGCCAGATGATAGTCACTGATTTGCGCGCCGTGATCGGTGTTGGCTTGATACACCGCCAAGTGATAACTCTGGTAACTCCACAAACCCCACACGAACATTCCGATACCCAGCAGCGCAATCGGCACGGTCATTCGCATGCGTTGCGACAGTGAACCCACTGCTGTGCGCAACACCGCACGCAACTTGCCACCGTCACTGCGGATACCGGCTGCAAATTTCAGCAAGCCCGGCTCGGCTTTTTTTGCATGCATTTTGTTGCACGCGGTAATGCACTCGCCGCAGTTGATGCAGGTGTCGTACATATCGGTTTTGCGCGGGTCCAAGTCAATGAAGCATGCGCTGACGCAATAGTTGCAGCCCTCGCAATCGGCACTGCGCGTTGCATCATAGGTAATATGCAGGGTTTGCTGGGTTTTGAAGCCGTGCTGCCACACTTTGTACACGCACATAAAGCGGCACCAGTAATGGCGAATAAACGCCACATCGAGCAGGATCACCAGCACGAAAATGAAATAAATAAAGTGCAGCGAACTAGCCAGCCGCGCGTCGTTGGAAAATGTCACGAACGACCACACTGCGCTGGGCGGATAAAAATAAAACAGCGGCACCAGTGCGACCACAGCCGATATTGCAAACAAGATCGCGCCCAGCAGCAGCCAGTGCGTCCATTTATTTTTTGCAGCCGCCACCTGCATTTTTGCGCTGTTGTTGAGATTGATGACCTCGGCACGGCGCCCCAGCAACTTGTGCGTGAGTTGGTTGGCCCATTCCGACAGCGTGTTCTGCGGGCAAGACCAGCCGCAAAACGCGGTGCCGACAAAGGAATACACCGTGACCATCAGCGCCGCCAACATGACCCAAAAGCCGAACACCAGGAAAAAATCGGCCCACCAGATTTGGCGATCAAGAATAGTAAACGCGCCGGCTATCGGGTCGATGCGAAACAAGCCGGTAATGGGAATCAACACGGCCAGCGCGAGGGTCGCAATTTGCAGCGCGCGGCGCTGCCAATGCAAGCGCGTGTCGGCTTTCATGGACACGACCGCTATGGGGATTTTACTTAAGGAACTAATGCTCTGGGACATCGGCGCACGATAGCATTTTCAGTCAGTATTTTCACGTTCAGACGCAGCGGCGCTAATGCGTGATCAACAATAATCCGCGCGTTTTGCCGGCTTCATCGTCCACGGTATTCATGGCCTCAAAAAGCCGCTCGCTGCTGACCAGAAACGGCTTGAAGGGATCGTAGACGTCGAGCACAAACACCAAGTCTTCCTTCTCCAAATAACCGCCGATGGGCGAATGATGCCCGGCGCTGTAACCCCACAGCGGCTTGCGGTGAAAATTGATGGTGTAGCGCTGCGCCGGGTCGTTGCTACGTTTGAGGTGTTCGCGAAATTGCGCCAAGGTCAGGTCGTGCAACGCCGTCACCTGCCAACCGCTCGCGTCGTGCACTAGAGTTGCCATTTCATCGAGCGTTAATCCGGCGGCCAGCGCTTTGAAATAACTGATACTCGACGGATCGAACACATTGGATTGCTGATATTTTTTGATGCCCAGCGACTTCAACACATTCACCGCCGTCGCCGGCCCGCAAAACATCGGGTTCACTTGATACTCAAAACTCTCCCGGTATTTTTGCGCCACCGGCAATGCCCATGCGGCTTCGAGCAGCGCCGGGTTCTGGTAACGCGGGTCAGCCTTGATCGATTCACGCGGCGCGACATCGGCAACACCCACCGACATGAGCAGATACAGTGCTGCAAGCACGAAACCGACATAGCGCTGCGCGTGCATCGAACCGGTGGTGTGGCGAATGCGAATCATAAAATACTCCTGCTGTCGTTTGGTCTCATGGTGATTTGTGGCCCAAAACGCCGCCTCTTTCCATTAACCAAGTTAAATGCGCTTTTACGGCCGGCCACTCACTGACGATGATGCTGTACACGCACGTGTCGCGCAACGTGCCATTCGTTGCTAATTGATGATTGCGCAATATGCCATCCAGTTTTGCACCCAGTCGTTCGATGGCGCGGCGACTTTGCTGGTTGAAAACGTGGGTGCGAAATTCCACGGCGATGCAGTTGAGCGTTGCAAAGGCGTGATTAAGCAGCAACAACTTGCATTCAGTATTGAGCCCGGTACGCTGTACGCGCTGGCGGTACCAGGTCGCACCAATTTCCACGCGCCGATGCGCCGCATCGATATTCAAATAGGTGGTCATCCCAACTGCTTTGCCGCTTGCATTTTCGATCACTGCGAACGGCAGCATTTTGCCTTCCGAATAAGAGCCCAGGCGCCGCTCGATTTCAGCACGCATATCCTGCGGCGCGGGGATCAGCGTATACCACAACTTCCACAACTCGCCGTCGTGTACGGCCGCAACGAGATCGTCGTGATGCTGCAACGACAGCGGGTGCAAGGTCGTGTGCGTTCCGCATAGAACTACCGATTCAAGCCAATTCATTGCGGGTTCCGTACGGGCACAACATCGTTGTTAACCAAACCACCGAATTCCGCGTCGTATTCTGGTGCGTGCGGGTACCATGAATTTCTCCCACGTAGGTTTTTATCTCGCTCGCGTTAACTTACCTGCCCCAACAACTGCCGCGAGCGGCGGTTCGTGCCAGTTCGTAATTTTGAAGGTGCCGGTTGCTTGCACGGTTAAATATACGACCTCGATTTTGAAGCCACAGGTTAACGATTTTTCTCGTCACGATCCAGCGGACTCAGGTGTACTAATTGCGTACGCAACTCTTCCGCATGCGCACTATTACCCGCGATCTGTTCAAGCTTCAGCAGCATTTTAAGTGCAGGTACGTGGTCAGGGCGTATGCGCAAGATCGCGGCAAGCACATCGCGCGTATCTTTGCCGAAGGTGTCTTGCACGCGTTCGCCTTGCTGCATCATGGCTTCAAGTTGATTCCAGATGGGCGTGACCAGTGCGACACCGGCCCAGCGGTCTTGCGGGTTGGCCTGATAGGCGAGCTGCAATAGTCGATTACCTTCCTGGGCCTTACCGCGCAACGTCGCCACCCAGCCGGCCAAGGCAAGCTCGGTAGCGGCATAGGACTTTTCAAAGGTCTCGCGCAAATCGATCGGCACCTGCAACTCGTCTGCCGCACGTTGCCACGCGGGGCGTTGTTTAAGTAACTGCGTCAGCAGGGCAGCCAAATCGAGCTCACCGCGATAACGCGCTTTGGGCAGCAAGTACTCGATGCGCGGCGCAGTTTCGTGCTGCACGTCGCCATCGCTACTCACCAGCGATTTGATTGGACCGAAGTAACGTCCCAACCAAGTCCATGCGCCTTCACCGCCGGTCGCGCCGCTGCGCGCAGCCTCGGATAAGCGAGCAAGATTCGCCAGCACCTGCGGCGTATTGATCGAACGATCCCGACTACCCACTAACGCCAAACGAAACGGATCAAGGAATACCACGGCTTGTGGAAATGCCTGGCTGAAACTGCGCAACACAATGTCAAGACTGGCAGCATCGAATTGATTCAGCGCAAGCCACTGCACAAAGATACCGCCGTCATTGAGCCGTGCCCGCGCGCGCGTGAATTGCTCCACCGACAACAAGCCGCTGCGTCCGGCGAGGTCGGGGTGAAACAGATCGCCGATGATAACGTCGTAGTGCGCACGGTCGCTGACCAGAAACCGGCGTGCGTCGTCGCGGACGATCTGCATTTTCTTGACGACGTCGTTGTTCACTGCGGCGAACCAGTCACGCGCTGCGATGATCGCACCGCGCGACAACTCCACGGCGGTGAGCGACAGGTCGGGGTAATCAAGCGCGCCGGACGCGGAAATACCGGTACCCATGCCGAGAAACAGCACACTGTGCGGCTGTGCGTGCAGCAACAACGGCAAGCGCGCCTGATTCTGCTGCACGACCACGGCGTCCGGGTCGGACGCCGCATCCATGCGCTGCAAATCGTCGAGCAACACGCGTTGCCCATCGCGGCGTTCGACCACGTGCGTCAACGACAATGCATCTTCATACACCAACGCATCGTGAGTATCGCCCAGTGCACGCGGCAGTAACGCCGCCACCGGCGGTAATGACAATACCGGCCACATAGCGAAGCCCACGACGGCAAGCGCAAACCAGGCTCGCCGCGCTTGGGCTAAAACCAAACCACAGCTCAGCAGCAGTAGCGTTGCCGTCGCAATAGTCGCTGCGGTGCCAAGGGTTGGGATTAAAACAAATCCGGCGACCAACGTACCCACCGCCGCACCCAGCGAATTCACGCCGTACAAGCACGCGCCGTGCGTGGCTTCGCCACCGGAACGTGCGGTAAGCAGCGGCAACCACGCGCCTAACGCGAACGTTACTGGCAAGGTCAATAACCCCAATACCGTGCCCTGCGCTAACAGTGCGGTGGATAGCGAGGCGAAATGACTTGCTTCGATGGCGCGCGCAAGCGGTGCCAATAGCCACAGCGTCAGCAGCGCACCGACACTGGCAAACAACGGTAAAATCAATAGCCAGCGCGGGTGTGTCAGTTGTTTCGCCAACACGCTACCGCCGCCGATGCCCAGCAAAAATACCGCAATGATGACGGCAAGCACGTATTCTGTACGCAGCATGATCATGCCGAACAAGCGCGTCCAGCCGACCTCCAGCATCAAGGCCGCAGCGCCGATACCGGCGTACATCAGCAGCATGGATTTGGGCGGTAAGGTCAATACCAACTTAGGTCGGCTTATAATTGCCGTTTGGCGCGCGGCCAGCATGAAGGCCACCAGCGAAATGACAATACCCGCTGCCGCGAACACTTGAGCGCTGGTAAGCCAGCCCAGCGCAGGCAACAGACCCAAGGGTAATAGCGCACCGATCACTCCACCCAAGGCGTTAAAGCCATACACACGACCGAGCGAGACACCGGTGTCGCGCACGGCCGCCAGCAGCAGCGGGAACCCCGCGCCCATTGCCAACGCCGGTGCTAACAACACACCAAAAGCCGCGGCGAGCTGCAATGCAAACCAAACCGTTAAGGAAACGTTCGGTGCAAGCGTGGACAGCGCGCTGCTTGCAGCATTTGCAATAAACGGCATGAGCAGCGCGAATACACCGACGCTCAACTCCAGCATTGCAAAATAGCGTAGCGGATGCAGAAGGTGCCCGCTCACTCGTGTGCCGAGCACACTACCGGCGCCCAGACCGACCATGAAGGAGCAGATAGTGACAATTGCACCGAAGATGCTGACCCCAAATTGCACCGACAGCATGCGCGCCCACAACACTTCGTAGGCGAGGCTCGCCGTGCCGGAAACAAAATAAAGCGCGGTGAGCCAGCGACCGAGCGCACGGGGATTCAGAGGAGCGGCCATCAACGAATCACAAATTTTGCGGGGCTAAAACGGATAGAACCAGACAATGCCCACGATCGCGTGAGCGATGGCAAGCGTGACGCTAAGTCCGGCGCAAATCATGTGCGGAACATAGACGCGCTTGCCGTACATTCCCATGGCGATCCCCAGTGCAGCCGTGAGCAAGATAAGAATCAGCAGCGGCACGCCCATGAAAAACATCACCAAGCGTTTTTTCTTGTCGGGTATGGAGACGATATCGCTGGGTTTATCCTGGTCTCTGTTGAATGCGCTGAGCACTTCACTACTATTGTCGGAGGATGCCGGCGACGCAGGTGCCACAGCGTCAGCCGCTCGCGCGTTGTACGCCGGCAGTGCGAACAGGATTAAAATCAAAACCTGCGCCCAAGCTTTAATTGCGTGAAACGATGACAAGCAGCACGCCTCTAAGCTTCGTTTTTAGGTTGTTGTGGCGCTTCTTTTTTGTTTGCGAAGTACCAATGCAAAATTGCGGTCAGCACAAACGGAAACAGCACAATGCATAGCAGAAACAGAAAAATCATCCATGGGGTTTCGATGGTGACATGAATAAAACGGTAACTGTCTACCGCGTAAACGGGACCGGAAAGCAATGCAACCACCAGAGCAATGATTAACCGCAGCATAGATTTTGACATCCTGAATTAACCACCCGACGCGCAGCGGAATCCGAAAAAATCGGAGGCGTAGTGTGGCAGCGAAAAATCGCGATGGAATGTCGACGTGGAAAACGGATCGCTCTTCCATGAACCGCCGCGTCGTACTTTATAGTCCGCATCCACCGATACGAAGTCGGCAACTTTCATCGCGTGGTCAGCGGGGCTGCCACTCACAGCAACTTTTGGCTTGAAAATTTCGGCGGCGGCGGTACTGCCCTGATAAGGTTTGAAATCGCTGGCGGTCCACTGGCTGACGTTGCCGGCCATATCGTAGACGCCGTACGGACTGATGCCATTGGCGTATTGTTTCACTGGGTTGGTGGCGCCCACGTTGTAGTAGGTATTTAACCGCGTCACATCCATTTTGTCGCCCCACGGCCAGCGACGCGCATCAGTACCGCGCGCTGCTTTTTCCCACTCTTCTTCTGTGGGCAGGCGTCTGCCGGCGGATTCGCAAAACGCCTTAGCGTCGTACCAACTCACCATGGTGACCGGATAAAGTAATTTGCCATCGGGAATTCGGGAGTTTTTCCAATCCAATGGCGGCCGATGCTTGGTTTTTACAACGAACTGCGCGTATTGCGCGTTGCTTACTAAATACTTGTCGATGGAATATGCGGGCAAATTGACGGTGTGCTGGGGCTTGTTCTGTGCATCGGCGCGATCTTGGTCGGTGCCCATAACGAAGGGCCCTGTAGGGATTTTAATTTGGGAATTGAGATCGATCCATTGATCAGCGTTGAGCAACCCGTTAACTTCCTCAATGCCGTAAGTCTGCACGCCAACAATCGACGTGGCTTGATGTTCTTGATGACGCGAGATGTCTTCACCCGCAGCGCGGATATGTAGATCTTCTTCCTTGAGGTCGTAGCTGGCGCGCGAGCGCATGTCGGCCATGCGATTCGCGCCAAGTTTTACCACATGTGCAACACCCAATACGATCACAAGCGCGATACAAGTAACAACTGTTGCGCTGAGATAGCGCTTTTTTCGTTCGCGTTGCTCGATGGTCAGCTCAACTGCACTCTTTACCGGCGAACTGCTCACGGCGAATCTGCCTTTGGCGGGTCATTATTGGTCGGGACAACAGGTGCGACCTTTGGCGTGCGTCCATAGACACGCTTGATTAATACTTCACCCAATACTCCGCCGATTACTGCACTCTCGACTGCGAGGATAACGAAAAACCCCCACCAGCCCCCAGGCATCAGTGATGCTCCTGGTGTTTCTGCAAGAAAAAACATGGTCTCAAAATAGGCAAACGTGCGGACAATCAACGGTGGAAAATAACACAACCATTTGCCGCCCAGACCGTAGACGTAGCTGACTGAGTATCCCACCAGCACAGGAAGAAGAAAAATCTGCGAAAACCACGCCGCGCCAAATGTGTCGGGAATTCCGTAATACAATTCGATGCGCACGCCAATGAGATGGTCACCCACATAGTTAATTATACATCCCACCAAAATAGCGATTGTCCCCAACAAGTAACGAGGCTTTCTCTTAACGGCGCTCATGGTGGTGAAACTCCAGGTGCAACATAGGTATTGCCGGTCAATTTTTCATACTCGGATTTCCGCACTTCATCGAGGTACTCATCCTTGACTTTTAAACTCGCCATGTATTGCGCAAGCGCGCGACGATCAGCTTCCGGTAGCTGAGCAAATGATGGCATCCGATATTGCTTTTTTAAGCGCGACGGAATGAGCGCCTGAGGATCTTCAGCAGAAAAATACCTGAAAAACCACGCCTCATCGTGCAGAGAACCAATACCGTCCAGCGATGGCGCGGGCACCGCCTGTGTCAGATCCCGCGTGCCCCAAAGCAAATGACATTGCTTGCAATTCTGTTGTTTGTAAATGGCATTGGCGTGTCGATTCAAATCATTCGACGCCGTAGTGTAGAACGGAACATCGGCGGTAGCATTGATCTTAAATTGGCCAAGCCAAGCTTTTATACCGCCTACCAGCACAACGACGCACACAATGATGCTTAAAATTATTTTTTCGGCGCGGCGCATGGCGGAGTTACTTGGCCTTACGCTCAGCTTGTTTTTTCAAGAATTCGTCGCGTAATTCGCCCTGTTTTTTCCATACTTCCTGCGCTTTAGAAAATTCTTCCGGCGACATTTTGTCCTTGTCATTCTCGTCGAACACGACGTATTTAATATCTTCGTCAAATTGTTCGTTACGCGCCGCCCAACGAATCATAAATACCGCCGTAATGATGATTGCCGCACCGGCTACGAGCCATAAATAAATGCTCCAGCCGTCATCAAGGGAATTTAAATAGTCACCGACATTCATTTGCTGCACCTCCGCTAAAACAAGTTACCAAATAATAACTGACTGGCACCAAACATGATGGACACAACTACACCGAAAAGTATCCAGGCAAACAAATATTTTTCACCCGTTTTAAGTCGCGCTCCTTTGCTCCTGGTCAAGAACGCAAAGACGATCAAGGTAAAAACAATAATCCCGATAATCAGGAAAACAAAGATGCCAACGCTGAATCCCTGCGTTTGCATTCCGTCAATGCTCAAATCAAAACCTAACGGACGTTGCGTATCCGCAACAGAGAAGCGCGGGAAAGCCGCATTCGAACCAAGCCAGTTCATAAGATTTTGCATAACCTACTAAACACAAATTCTACTGCAATAGGGAAAACTTTTGCCTGACGCGTTCTTGACAGGAGCACTGCTATAAAATCCACATTTCATCCCAACTGCTGCGTTGCATTTGGGCGAACTGCGATATTGATAGAAGTACTCACATAAAAAAATGCGTTGAAAATTACTCATACCGTCAAAATGAAGAAAGCCACGCCACCCAATACGGGCGGTGTGGCTTTCATGTTGTAACGCAGCCTATTTTGAATAGGTATCGATAGGCGGCTTGTGCTTGTCCGTTTGGTCAACAAAAAAGCTGTAAACGTAGGGGCAGAAAAACACAATGAAAATATTAAGCAACATCGCTAACGGACCATTATCTAAATCAATCATGGCAATCCTCCTGAAACTCAATGATGTTTCGGTTTGTAGCTATACGGCGGTAGGCGCTTGACCACGATGATCAACGAAACACAGAAGTAGATCACGTAGAACACATCGATCAGATAACCTTTATCCCACCAAGGCTGCTTACGCTCACGATCACCCTTCGCTTCGTTAATCCAGTTGCCTTCAAAATTCGCAACTACGATTTTGTCGCCCACCACAGTGAACTCGTCCATCCGCGAGTTCTTCCGCTGCAGCTCTTCGATTTGTGGTTTCAACAAGCGTAAATCATCCATGTCCACCGGATGCCGCTCTTGCAAATTCGCCCACTTTGATCCCTTCGCTTTAACCGTTTCGACGATATATTGCATGGCCTGATCGTCTTTCATGGTCTGAACTTTGGGATCGCTCATCATCGCGATATATTCTTCATATATCGCGGCAGTGGGGCGTTGACCCCAAAGCGGGAACGTACACAAGAACGCAGCCAAAATAGTGAGCATCAACAAGCCCACCACCGGTTGCGGTAAACGGTTGTTGTTTTCGGTGATACCGCCCAAGCTTTCACCTTCCCACACCTTGATTGCCGCAGTATTTTGCTCGTCGGTAGCCATACTGTGTAGCGGATTATTAAATGTCCATGCCATATCTATCCACCCCCTGTTATTTGAGATTGAGTACAAAGTCAATCAACGCCCGCGCGTCACTGTCTTTGGCTGGCGAAGGAACATCTGGCGGCGTGATTCGCTTACCCGCAAGATATTCATTGTATGCAGTGCGCCAGCCACTAAAGTCAATCGTGTTGCCGCTCGCATCCTTCTGGCCCCAAAGATAGTCAAAGCGGGGCATAATGGAATGTGGCTGTACCAAGCGCGGGTTGAAGAAGTGAATCATCATCCATTCTTGTGATGAATTGCGCGCACCGACATGAGTCAAGTCAGGACCCTTACGATCCGAGCCGAACGCTGTTGGGCTTTCCCCGTTAAAGTCACCGAGCATCGGAGGTGCACCAAAGTATTGCCAGTCTTGCGTCTGTTCCGGCAACAACGTGTGGCACCACCAGCAACCTTCTTTCACGAACATAATTTTACCCTTGCCCACGTAGTGCCGATCACTGTCTTCGACCTTGGCAAGTGTCGCAGAAGGTTCCCAGCCGCGAGTTACAGAAGCATTTTCGATGTACGGGATCATGAAGCCATTTTGCTCTTCTTCATGAACCACGAACACAGCACCTTGCTTTTTATCTGCTTGAGTGATTTTTCCCTTGCCCTCACTTAGTGCGCGTGAAGCTTCACCCAAGATGCGCGGATGGTTGATACCGCTTGGAAACGGAATACCTGCCTCGTAAATATATGCCGTGGTTGCATCCATCGGCTGGCCGGTTTTCGGATCCATTTTCAGTACTACCTTAACTGGCTTGCCCTTACCCTGCACGAACGGGTCTTCATAACTAAAGCCCCCAATGCGGCCAAATGATAATTGACGGTCAAGCCCGACGGCGGATACGGACACCTTGGCAATATCCACCGACGCCATATAAAGCGTAATGAACATTGAACCACCAAAAGCCAGACCGAACATACGGGCGCCGATCTTATATTCTCTAAATGCCATGTATATTTCCTCCCAAAACCAAGATCATCCGGTTAGCGTTCGTAGGCCAGCTCATGCGGCAAACGACCTGCCGGAATCACAGTGCCCAGATATGCAGTCTTGTACATGTTGAACAACCACACGCAGTTGCCGAGGAACACCATGGTTCCACCAACCCAGCGCGCGATCATGTACGGATGCTCAGCAATGACTACGTCAATATAAGGCACCTCGTAGATCTTACCGGCGCCTTGAATCAGACCGGCGATCGTGATGGAAACCCAATAGGTGGTGAAGCCGATCAGCAACATCCAGAAGTGGAAGTTTGCCAAGGCCAAAGAGTACAGCTTACGCCGCAACAAGGTTTGCAAGCCGTAGTACACCGCAGCCGCTTCCAAGAAGGTCGAGAAGCCAAGCAGCGCGAGATGTGCGTGCGCAACGATCCAGCCTGTACCATGAATGTACCAGTTGATCGCGCGGGTTTGCTGGAAGCCACCTTGCATGTTCAACGGAATGGCCATCAAGACACCCGTGATGGTGAATTTGATTTCAATGTTCTCGATGAACATTTTCCATTTGCCAGTCATGGTGAGCAGCAGATTAGATACGAACGCGATAGCGGGCACCAAGATCAATACGCCTTCGACCGACGCGAAAGACTTCAGCCATTCCGGCAATGGCGAGGACATGATGTGATGCGCCGCCGGAGTGGAGTAGAACACCACGACAGACCAGAAATGCAAGTGGCCGATGCGATGCGAGTACAAAGGATTGCCGGTGACTTTAGGCACCACGTAGTACGAGATTGCAGCCGCAACCGGGGTAATCCACAAACCCAGCACGTTATGCGCGTACCACCACGTTAGATACGCTTCGGTCAAACCGGTCAGTTGGAAAAATTCTGGCGAGTTACCCACGGTAAACACAATGATCGTCATGAAGGTTGCGGCGGCGAAGAACCAATTCGTCGTATAGATACCCTGAGTACGACGGGTCTTGATGGTCATCCAAACATTGACCCCCATCGGTACCCATACTGCGGCGATCAGCAGGAGATCTTCTGCCCAAGGTAAGTCGGAATATTCACGCCCTGAGGTGATGCCATACCACAACATGGTAAGACCGAACCCCAAACCGATGTTCCAGAGAAAGCAGTTCCAGATACCCAGCTTCTCAGACCAAAGCTTGGTATTTCCCAGAGCGGGCGTGATGTACATCATGGCCATTGCGAATGCCATTGAGATCCAGCCCAAAATAACCGCGAGTACGTGCACTTGGCGCATATGTCCAAACGCCAAAAACTCGTTGCCGGTTACAAAGTCTGGGAAGGCTAACTTCGCTGCATTGAAGGAACCCAAACCAGTGCCTACGACAAACCATAAGATGGATGAAAAACCGAAGAATACCGCTGCCGCACCGGCGGGGATATCTTCATTTTTTGCGAATAAATATTTAAACATAATCTCCTCCCAAAAATAATAAATCCGTGGCGCCGGTGTTACCCACGATCACGCGGCATCAGCAAATACCAACCGAACCACATACTGGAAAAAGCCAGTAAGATGCACACAATGCTTGCGAAAATTGTCATATCCCGATCCCCTTTTTGCTTATGTTTCACTCATCGCCAAAAAAAACGCGCTGACCGAAAAGTTCGGTTAGCGCGCAGATTCCAATTGTTGATGCTTACGTACCGCCGCATGCAGGGTGATGTAAAATGCCAACCCAAAAATAATCATGGCCCAATCGATGAAGCCGGTGAACGTGACGGGGTTGTAGGCCATTTCGTTCCACCCGCCCCAGTCACTGAACTTTGCGCGACCGAGAAAACACATCAAGGCGGCACCGAATACGCTGCCGTTCCCCATCCCAGTCAACACACCCGAAACGAAACAAAGAATAAACGGATTTTTCATCCCCTCTCCTCCTTTTTAAGTTACAACGATCAAAAAACTTCGGTACTGCTGCACATGTGTTTTTGTTGTTTTAAATGCGCCTGCACAATCTGGTGATCTTTTCCGCCTCGCGATTTGCTCGTTCTTTTTTTAATCGCCTTTGAAACTCTAGGGACGTTTTAAGCACTCGGAATGCTGCCACACGCAAATGCATTGGGTCAAGCATTTTGGATGTATTAATTTCAAGCACAACAACAATGATTTTTTGCACACTAGCGCGTGCGATTCCCCACCGTTTTGCTAAGATTCAGCCTGTAATTTAAGCCCCTCGAATAACGACTCCGCTGATGAAAGAAATTATCCTCTATACGATTGCCGCCATAAGTTCAGTCGTCGTCTTGGGCTACACCGTACATATGTTTGTAGGTGGATTAGTTAAACATGAGACCGAAATCCGGCTAATCGCCATCGCGTGTGTCGTCGGCACTATTGTGATTGCCATGCTTGCGTGGGATGTTATACGCCGCCGCAAATAGCTGCCGTATTGATTTACGTGTTAGGAAAATAACTTCAACGCCGCCGCAGTTTTTTTAAACTTTTCATCATCCTGAAATTGCCCCCGGTGCACGACAAATTGTTTGCGCGCGCCGTTTAAATCCATACCGGTCAACCCAAACGATTTTCCCGCGTAGTCAGCGAAATAGCGTACATTTTTGACCAACTCAACACGCGCACCACTCCGTAGTTCCAACGCGACGCGCTGTTTGGAAATATCCAGAGCCACCGGCGCTGACGGCAGCAGCAATAAACGGCCCAGGATTCGATGCGCGCCTTGTAACAGAAAAAAGCTCGCCAGAAACACCATCAAATAACTCGGCGTATGATTACCTTGGTACCAAAACATCAATGCCAGACTCACCAACCCAATTACCGTGGGAACATATAACAAGGCATCCCAAAGCCCGCCACGACGATCACTCACCAACTCACAACGCTCGCTTGCCATTACGATTCATTCGCAGCAGCAACGCGTGACGACTGCAACACACCCTGAATAACGGCATCTAGCTCGCCATAAAGCATGCGCCCTGCCTGCTTGTAACGCACCGTCTGCTTGCTATCAATCACGAATGTCCATGGATCGCCGATCACCGTATACGCCTTGAATGCCTGCGGATTTTGATATTGATCCAAATGCAAGAAGACTACTTGCTTCTGGTATTTCTCCAGCAATCCTTTCAGCATTTGCAATTGCGAATCGCATACAGTGCAATGTCCCGGCGTGGCGAATTCCAATAACACTGGCTTGCCAGACACGAGCGCCTGATCCAAAGAAAACTCATACATTCGCTCATCGGGATAACGATAGCTGGTAATTTTAGTGAGATCACCGCCGACATCCAAGAGTGTCTTGGTACGGAGACTCGGCACCGTCATACCCACCTGTAAACGGCTGGCGTCTTCGAAACAGCCAGCGAGTGACACTACCAATATGAAAGGTAACACGTTGCGAACCTTCACGACTGGCTCCTCCAATCTGCGCAAGTGCGAAAAATATTGTAGGCCCAAATTATATTGGCGATCAGCACGAGCGTACCGAAAATACCCATGGTTGCAAGATAGGGCTTTACCAATAGTTCGACTTGATCAGGCGGCGTGGTCAAACTTGCCGTACCGGCAACAATACCTGCCGCAGTAAAAAATACCACCATGCCGATGAGGCCAAAATTGTGCGTCCAGAAATGCACTTTAACGAGCTTTAGACTGTAGATGGAACGCTTCACCAAACGCGGAATAATATAGTAAACCGCCGCAAATATTGCCATCTCGACCCAGCCGAGCAAATTAATGTGGGTGTGCGCACGTACGATTAGATTTCCATGCAACCGATGATCGACAAAATGACGGAAGTCGGCGATGCCGCCCATTAACGCACCCCATGAAAACCCAATGATGCTATAGATCACGCACGCATAAACAAACCATAGCGTATAGCGCGTGTAGTCCTGATTCGTTTCCCACTCATTCATGGCATCGGTCCCTTACGGCTTCACTGGCGGTTGCGGAGATTCGGGCAGCTTGGTGCGCACGTCTTGATATTTATCGTTCCACTCTGCGGGCGCCCACATTTTGACCATATTATCAATAAATTCTGAGCGACCTTCGGGCGGCGCCTCTGCGGTGGCCGCACCCCGATCAGCACGTAACTCGGACAGAAATACAGCAATCGCATGCAGTTTTTCTTGCGGCATCTCCGCAACATACGCCGCCTCTTTGCCGGGACCATGATCGACGGTACGCACCGAATAGGCCGACTCAGGATGAATCAGAAAATCTGCGATCCACTCGGGCGCGCGGCGCGACCCGATACCGTCGAGATTCAGACCCATGTTCGTGCCGTTGCGTAGCGCACGATGGCATGCCGTACAATTGGCCTGACGAAACCACTCCGAACCTTTCAGCCCTTCCGGAGTAAAATCAAAATGCGAGGTCGCCGTATACATCGGCTTGCTCGCCTTCATGCGAATAACTTCCAAAAACGCGTAGCTGATGATGGCAAGTACGATGAACGCACCGAAAATACCAAACAACAGTCGCTCGCCTGTTTTTAACTTAGCCATGTAATTTTACCGCCGCAACAGTAGAAGCAATCGCGCGGTAGCTTAGCACAAACACACTTGCCACTAAGCTACTAAGCTACTGCCAGAAACTGAAACGCAACCAAAAAAAAGGCGGAGTTTGCACTCCGCCTCGCGACATCAATATATTTATTTAAACGCTTAAACGACGGATCAATGCTGCTGCTGCGGCATGCGCGCATTGCCATTCGTGGTGCGTTCGGCTGAGGTCAAAAATGACGCAACATTATAGATATCATCGTCAGACAGCTTCTTCGCCACCGCACGCATCTGCCCCATCATGTCGTTAGCACGGCTCGCGTCACGCCATTTCTTCAACTGGTTGACGAGATACACGTACTTCTGACCACTCAGCGCGGGATAGATCGGGAATGCACCACGCGCATTGTAACCGTGGCAAGAATGGCAGGCCGGGATACCGCGATCCGGAGCGCCGTACTGAGCAAGGCTCTTGCCCAAATGCGTTTGCCCAACCGGCTGACCCAAGCCCTTCACGGCAGCAAGGTCAGAACCTTCGACCTTGATTTCGCCTTTATTCAAACCGCTCAAGTATGCGGCCACGTCTTGACGCTCAGTCTCAGTCAAACCCTTCGCGTTACTGTTCATGATCATCATGGTGGTGTCCATGCGCTTATCGGTCGCAAAATCGTTCAGTTGCTTAACCAAGAACGTATACCCCTGACCGGCTAAACGTGGCGTGCCCATGCTGTCTTCGCCTAACGCTTTTTCACCGTGGCAGGTGAGACATGCGGGAACACCTGTGGACTCTTTACCGTTGGTAAAGAGTTTCTTGCCATTTTCTACATCGCCCACGGTCTTGGGGACAAACTCCGCCGACGCGTATAACGAGGTAGACACCAGCGCGAACAACACGGCAACAACCGATACTCTGCTCTTATTTACCATGGACTCTTACCCTCCCGTTTTACACTTCCGGCGCCGCCCTTACCGCCTTACAACCCCAACCTGCAACGCTGCTTTGCGCTTTGCGCAGCACACCGGAAACTTGAAATTTATTTGGAATGCTTCTTGAGCAACATTGCCGCAAAGCCCCACGCTACTGTTGCCGCGACGATATACACCAATGCAATCTGCGTATTGATATCCACTGTGAGACTCCTCCCCGTTAGATGTTAAAAATTACCCAAACCCCTTCTTAAATAAAGCGCACCAGTGACGCAACTAAAACAACAGTCTCGGGCACGTAGCAAAAAAATTTGCGCGGTTTCAGCATTAATTCAGCGCGCGCTAAAACATACTCGAAATCCTTATGCCCGGCAAGCGTATTGTGCGGTGACTGTAGCGAGCTAATAATCTGTCCGGAGCTGTAGCACGTCATGTGTCCGGTTTCATGATTCACCCTGGAGGTGAGCCATGAGAAGGACGGAAGTGTTACAGGAGATTCGGAAGATGAGGTTCAACGAGGCGTACGCAGGCTG
>JANLTU010000184.1:0-7139 GCA_031363085.1 Gammaproteobacteria bacterium | reverse complement strand
GAGCGCGAAGGAAAGCTTTGCGAAAGCGGCATCGGTACGTATCGAAACCACGCCGAGGGTGGGTCAGACCGTCGTGAACCCGGAAATAAATACGTATATGGCGGCGATTGCGGGCTACGAGTTCGCGTTGTCCGGCTATTTTGAGTTGCTGCAAGATACGCTCGGCATCAACACCGCGATGATCGACTCCAGCGTTACGAGTGGCATGCCGTTTGGTTATTATATTTTCCGTCAGGAGGTTCCCGCGCGCGCTTTGAACGCCGCTCGTTATCTTGGCGCTGACGGGCAACTGCACGATGTGGTGAGCGGGCTAGCAACGCCGACGGAATTGTTTCACGGCTATAAAGACTTGGTCATGCTGTTCGATTTGCTGGCTGATTCTGCGGAAGCCGTGACCGAGCAAACGCGCCTTTATTCAATGCGCGGCAATTTCATGAGCGATCATAATGCCATGCTCAATCTGGTAAAAACCAGCCAGGAAAAGTTCTATCTGGACGGCAATATTCTGCTGGGCATTTTTCCGGAATCGAGCCTGCCGGGTTTGGCCGATCCTTCCGGATTGCAGCAATCCGTACAGCGCTAGTCGCACGCTTTAACACAGTTATCCGCCGCGCGCGGGTGGGTGGAAGGCAAAACCAATGTGCTGGGGTTCGACCGGGAATTTCTGATGCTGTCGCAAGTGAAAGATCCGTATTTTAATTCTTACGATTCTTTCCGCGACATGCTTAGTAATCCGACCACAGGACTGCTAACTGCGGCGCTGAATAGCCGGACCGAAGCAAAAAAGGCATTGACCACCTTCAAGACCAATGCCGATACTTTGGCGCTTGAATATCAAAACCGGCGCGTTGCCAGCGACCGGCATTTATTCACGCTGGTCGGTGCGCATCGCTGCAACCTCGCCGGCACCGATTGTCGCGGTCAATGTCCGTCAACCACCGAATGTTACGCGACCCCTGAAACGAACGTTGGCAGCGCGGTTAATTTGCAAATGACGAGCATCAGCGTCGCCAACAACCGCATCGAGCAAAGCCTGACCCGGATGGAAAACCTGCACCAGCAAATCGAAATTGAAATCGACCGGCGCGGCAAAGCCAAAGGGATCGAACATGCGATTTCGCTGGTGATGCTGGACTATGGGAATCAGCAAGCGCATTTAACCGAGGCGATTGCGGCGGAGCGCGTGAAGGCGGCGAAAGCCCGCAAAAAAGCAGGAATTGCGGGTGGGCTATTGGGCGCGATTAAGGGCGGGATCGTTGCTGCGGCGACCGGGAATGTCTCCGGTGTTATCGACGGGGTTTTTAACATGGCTACTTCCGCTTATGTAGGGAATGCCGAGATGAAAATGGAGAAGCGCGTGGGCGATCTGCAGGCGCAGAAAGAGCGTCTGGCGGCGGACGAGCGCGCCACCATCAACGATAGCAACTCGCTAATCTTGGATATCGACAGCGCGGCGCAGATCAAAACCTGGTGGTTGCAAGCGAGCACCCTGGCGTTGGAGATCGATGAGTCGGAACTGCTGGTGGAGCAGGAAATGGCGCGCCTGAAGGCTATCGTCGATGAGATACAAGCCACCGAGCGCCAGATGGATCAAGAGAACGGATTTCTCGCGAGCCGCTATTTTGCCGATCCGATTCATCGCGTCAGAATGGTAAATGAACAGATCCATGCGGACGCGGATTTCAAAGAAGCGCAAAAATGGCTGTTTTTTACCGCGCGCGCGCTGGAGTACAAATGGAATCAGACGTTTAGTTATTACGATAGCGCTTACAAAAAAACCTGGAGTGTTGATGACGTATTCAGCGCGCGCAACGCCGAAGAGTTAAATCTTGTCCTCACGGCGATGGGTGACTATGAGCGCCCGCTGCGGGTTTCCCAAACCACGACGCCGGTCGTAACGGATTGGTTGTCGCTGCGTGAGAATATTTTTGGGTACCGGGACACGCTGAACGGTGTGCCGCAGCAGTATCCCGATCCACAAACCGGATTGATGGTCGATGCGCGTACCGCGTTCCGGAGCCGATTAAGAAATGCAATGGATGCGGGTGGCATTATCGCCTTGAATTTCAGTACGGTGTTGCAGCTTCCGGGTGGGATGTTCTTTCTGGGGCCAGTCTATGATTCCACGGGAACCTTGCGCAGCGCCGGGACTTACCTGGACAAAATCGAATCGGTGATGGTCAACGTGCCCGGCGCGCATTCCGGTGTCGAACCGCGAGTGCGCGGTGAACTTTCGTACGGAGGCGTCAGCTTTGTGCGCGACCAGACTCCCGGCGTTGCGCTGGCGCCCAATCACGTGATTGGGGAAATGACACCGTATCCGACGCGCTACTGGTATTTCGATTCGCAAAGTGTGAGCTGGAAATATCGGGAAGCCATGTCGGTGCCCATCTCGCTGTTAAAACAAACCACCCCAAAATTCGACACCGTTGGACAGGAAATTACCGCGTTTCAAGAACGCAGCGTCGCGGCAACGGATTGGACGTTAACCATATTTTCCATTGACGGTGGCGTGCAGCTCCTGAACGTGGACGAGGTGGACGACATCGAAATCCGCTTTAAACATAAAGCGACCAATCGGCCGTAAATTATCCGGCCCGATGATCAGCGGGGGCGTCTACACATTCCAATGGCTGTTGCTGTTGATAGGGTTTAATAGTGGGTCAACCAACGCGGCGGGAATCAGTACAGGAAGAGCTAATGGGAGCGCGGGCTTCCAGCCCGCCAGAAGAAGGCGGCTAGGATGGCGGCGCTCCAAAACAAAAGGAAACTCGATCATGAATCTCTCTCTCTCTGGTGTTAAGTGGGCTCTGCTTCAATTGCTGGCGAGCGTGTTGTTATTCGGCGTGTGCCTGAACAATGTGGCCGCCGTGAGCAAGTCGGGTGTGCAGCCCAACGTGTTGTCGTTGCCGTCCGGGCCGGGATCAATTGACGGGCTGGGCGAAGCATTCGAGCCGCAATTGAACAGCGGAACTGCAAGCTACGCGCTTACGCTGGTGGCGCCACCGGGGCGGCGTGGGTTCAGCCCCGATTTGACGTTGAGTTACAACAGCGGATTCGGCAGCGCCATGTTCGGTGTGGGTTGGCGCTTTTCGGTTCCCTCCATTCAACGCCGCACCGACAAGCGCTTGCCGTATTACAGCGATTGGCCCACCGGCGATGGCATCGACAACAACGGGAACGGGCAAATCGACGAGTTCGAGGAGTTCGATACCTATGTTTATCTGGGCAACGAAGCCTACGGCGAAGACTTGGTGCCGGTTTCAAACGACGTGTTTCGGCTGGAAAACGAAGGCGCATTTTTACGTTTTCAGCATGTGCTCGACGGCTGGGTCGTGCAGCGGCCCGACGGCACCACGCTTAAATTTGGAAGCGTAGCCCCGTCGCGCGTACAAGACGCACAAGGCCGCATGTTTCGCTGGTGTCTCGAACAGATGGTCGATACCCACGGCAACACGATCAATTTTAATTACCAAAAACTCGACGCCTCCCAACAAATCTACCTTGCCTCGATAGACTACAACCCGGGCGGCGCAAGCGGCATGCGTGTCGAGTTTGAATACGCGGCGCGGCCGGACATCGTCACTGATTTTCGTGCCGGTTTTGACATCGAAACCGCCTATCGCGTGAGCGCGGTGCGCATGCTCGCAGCGGGCGCCTTGGTCAGAAGTTACCGTTTTTCATACCACCCGTTTAGCGCAGAGCGGCCGCTGTCGTTACTCGCGGCAGTGACCCAGGTGGGCAGTGACAACAGCAGTGCATTGCCGCTCGCAGAATTCGACTATGTACCGTTTTCGCCGCTGAATACTGTTTCGAGCAGCATGCCCACGGCGCCCGCGCTGACCTTGCAAGACGGCAATATCGACATCATTGATTTAAACGCCGACGGCCTGCCGGATATTCTGGACACGCGTTACGCGTTTCAATCCCCGCAAACTTATTATCTGAATTTAGGCCCGGATGCCAGCGGCACACCGCAGTGGGCGGCGCGGGCGCAGATGCAGACCCTCAGGCCGCAAGTCTTGGCGTCGCCCTACACGCAGCTCGCCGACATCGACGGCGACGGCCAAACTGATCTGCTCGATACGTTTGGCAGCGAATCGCGTTATTACCGCATCAACAATGCCACCCTGAGCTGGGAGTCAGCCGGTTTTGTCGGCCGCCCCTCGTTCGCCTTGACCGATCCCAACACGCGCTTGCTCGATGTCAATAACGACAAGCGCATCGACATCGTGCGCACTTACGGCGGGTTGCACTATGTCTGGCTGAATCTACCGGGCGGCCAGTGGAGCAAGCCGTTTAGCGCGCGCTCGCCCAACGCGCTCGTCACCTTCGACAGCCCCACGACCAAACTTGCGGACATGAACGGCGATGGGTTGCTCGATCTGGTGCAACTGTCCAACGGGCTGTGTCGCTACTACCCGTCGCTGGGCTACGGAAATTTCGGGCCGGCGGTGATCATGGACGGCGCACCGGTGGGCATTTACAACGACGCCAATGTGTTTTTGATGGACATCAACGGCGACGGCCGCAGCGACGTGGTGTATGTGTTTGGCAGCCGGCTGATGGTGTGGACCAATTTGGGTTTGCAGAGCGTCAATCACAGTCGCGGGCGATTTTCTCCGTTCGTGATTGTTAACGGACCGCCGTTTGCAAGTTCGGCGAATACTGCCTACCGCACTGCGGATGTCAACGGCAACGGTTCCATCGATTTGCTTTGGAACGTCGTGGGCACCGGGGCGCCCGCGTTTTCGTTCGTCGACTTTGCGCCGGGGGAACAGCCGTATCAACTGAAAACCATACGCAATGGCATCGGCGCGACGACCACGCTCAGCTACCGCTCCATCGTGCAGGAAATGGTGCGCGACCGCGCCGTCGGCCGCCCATGGGTCAAAGGCGTGCCGGTACCCTTTCAGGTGGTCGCGAAAACCGAGGTGCGCAGCGGTTTTGATGCCCAGAATCTGGTGAACCAATACGCTTACCACGATGGCCATTACGACGGCTTGGAGCGCGAGTTTCGCGGTTTCGCCGCAGCCGAACACAAAGCCGTCGGCGACGATGCGCAAGGTGCACCGAGTCTGCTGACCGTGCAGCAGTTTCATACCGGCATCGGCGCCAAGGCGCTAAAGGGAAAGCTGCTGGCCAAGGAAACGCGCAATGACGCCGGCGAAGTTTTCTGGCGCGACGATTACCAGTGGGAAGCGCGCCTACTCATTCCCGGCCAGCCCGGCGACGCACGCGCGGTGATGTTTCCCGCGCAGGTTGCGCGCGTGCGTGCGGTGATCGAAAAAGGCAGCGCCGTTCCGGTGCTGTTGCAGTGGAACTACGACTACGACAACGCGGGCAATCTCACGCGCAACGTGGAACACGGCCGCACCGACGATCCGGCCTGGGTGGGCGGGCGCGTCACCGAAGCGACTTACAGCGCCGCATTCGGCAGCGGCCAGGCGGCGTGGATACTGAATCAATTGGTCGAGCGCAAAGTGCTCGACCCAAGCGGGCGCGTCTATTCCCAACAACAGCGGTTTTACGACGACGAAAGTTTTGCCGGTGTCGGCTTGGGCAGCGTGAGTCACGGCGATCTCACCCTGGTGCGCGATTGGTACGACCCTGCGGCGCCGAGCGGCTACGTGCAAAGCGTGCGCAATCGTTACGACCTGTGGGGCAACTTAATCACAAGCTATGGCCCTTTGTGGGGAAGTGCTGCGGGCCACGCAAGCGACGTGGTGTACGACACGGCGTTTCAGACTTTTCCGGTGCGCGAAACCATCCACACCGGCGGTGCGGCCCTGGTCGCCGAGGCGAGCTATGACGCCGGTTACGGCGTCATGACGCAGTCGACCGATTTCAATGGGCAATTCACCCTCTACAGTTACGACACTCACGGCAGGCTTACCGGCATCGTTAAACCCGGCGACAGTCTGCTGTTGCCCACGCTCAGTTACGACTATGTTTTGGCGCACACACTGGCGGATGGCCGCATCGTCAACTGGGTGGAAACCCATCAGCGCGAAACTTCCGGCGTTGCCGGCAGCGTCGACGCGCGCAGCTATTTCGACGGGCTTAAACGCAAGCGGATGACCCGTGCCGAAGGTGAAGCGCCGGGGCAGATCGTGGTGACAGACGTGGCGGACTATAACGCGCGCCGCGGACTCTACAAGGCGTACCAGCCGTATTTCGACAGCGGAACGCTCGATTTCCAAGACCCCGCACTCAACGCAGAGGTTACCCAAAACCGGTATGACGCGTTAGGGCGCGTGGTGAATATCATTCAGCCCGGCGGCGGCCCGCTTGCTTACACCGAGACTGTTTACCTGCCGCTGGCAAAAGTCGTCAGAGACGAAGAGCAAACCAACTTGGCGTCTGCGCGCTATGGAAACGCAAAACGCTATATTCAAGATGGCTTGCTGAACGATGAAGGCGAAGGGCGTCTGCGCCAAGTGGACGAAGTCGTGAAGCTCGCGGACGACGGTGCGGCGGGCCCACTGACCGCGTGGAGCACGCGCTATGGCTATGACGTGTTGGGCAATCTGCTGGTGTTGCAAGATGCGCAAGGCAATACCCGGACTTCCGTTTACGACGGTTTGAGCCGCGAAATTCATAGCAGCGACCCGGATCGTGGCAGCACCACTTATGGCTATGACGCAGCGGGTAATCAAGCGTATCGCATCGACGCCCAAGGGCAGGAAACCGTCTTCCAATATGACGGCGCGAATCGCATCACGGGCGAGTACTACATCGCCACGCCGCGTGCCGATATCGGCAGCGTGCCCGCAGGCGCGCCCGACGTTGCTTACCATTACGATCAAGCACAGGGCGTGATCGGCGCAGACCGGCTGTTGGCCGAGAACACCTTGGGCCGCTTGGCTTGGGTGCACGATTTATCCGGCGAGGTGCATCATTCTTACGATGCGCGCGGACGAACCGGCTGGCAAGCCAGGCAATTTAGCGCGCCGGGCATTAATCCCTCGCCGTATTTCGTAACCAGCAACAACTACGACGCGCTGGACCGGCCCACGGCGCTGACCTATCCCGACGGCGCACGCGTGAGTTACCGCTACAATGCGCGCGGCTTGCTGGCCAGCATTCCCAATGTGGTTACCCGCGCCAGCTACAGCGCTGCCGGCCACTTGGCGCAA
>JANLTU010000175.1:0-24650 GCA_031363085.1 Gammaproteobacteria bacterium | reverse complement strand
AGCCTGCGTACGCCTCGTTGAACCTCATCTTCCGAATCTCCTGTAACACTTCCGTCCTTCTCATGGCTCACCTCCAGGGTGAATCATGAAACCGGACACATGACGTGCTACAGCTCCGGACAGATTATTAGCTCGCTACATAGCGCATTTCGCAGGTTGCCTAACCCGGCTGTGCCGCCTATAATTCGCCCACTTCGAATTGGGGAGTGCGTAACGCGGGTTGAATTTCAGCATGGCGCGCGGCGCGAGTCACTGATATCAGTAGACGGTTGGAGCGGCGGGATCGCGGGATGGCGGAGGTGGGGAAGGATGGCTATACTTGCCATCGTTCGCTTGGTGGAAGTCGAATGGGCCGTTGGCCCATTTTTTATTTACTGGTCAGGATAATGCGGGCAGCGTCGCACGAGTTGCAGAAATTAGTCGAGTCCGTGGTGTCGGCCATGGGCTACGAGTTGGTAGGCATGGAACATCTGTCGCGCGCGGGCTCGGCCTTGATCCGGATTTATATCGATCAGGCCGCCGGCATCACGCTCGATGACTGCGAAAAAGTCAGCCATCAAGTCAGTGGCGTGTTCGAGGTCGAAGACCCGATCACCGGCCCGTACACGCTGGAAGTCTCATCACCGGGCTTGGATCGGCCGTTATTTAACGCCGCGCAGTTTGCGCGTTTTGTCGGCCGCGATGCCCGGGTACGGTTGCACGCGCCGGTGGAGAGTCGCCGCAATTTTCGCGGCACGATACAGGCGGTGAGCGGTGAGGAAGTACGCATGGTGGTAGACGGTGTGGAGTTCGCGTTGCAGATCAGCGACGTTGAAACCGCGAATCTGGTGCCTGATTTATAACGCTGTCAGTGAGCCGCGAAAGTGAGAGGCTGTAACTATGAATAAAGAAATTTTGATGGTCGTGGACGCCGTGTCCAACGAAAAAGGCGTCGAGAAAGACGTTATTTTTCAGGCCTTGGAAGCAGCGTTGGCAATGGCCACAAAAAAGAAATACAGCGACGACATCGACGTGCGTGTCGCCGTGGATCGCGAGTCGGGCGACAGCTTGACATTTCGGCGCTGGCGGGTGATCGCCGACGATGCAGTGATGGAAACCCCCGACCGCGAAATCCGTCTGATGGACGCGCTGGATCAGAATGCCGAGCTCAAGATTGACGACTACGTTGAAGAGTCGATGGAATCCGTGCCGTTCGGTCGCATCGCGGCGCAAACCGCCAAGCAAGTCATCGTGCAGAAAGTGCGCGAGGCGGAACGCGAGCAGGTGGTGACGGCTTACCAGGAACGCAAGGGCGAACTGCTCACCGGCGTGGTCAAGCGCTTGGACAAGGGCAATATCATTCTTGATCTGGGCGGTAATGTTGAAGCCCTGGTGACGCGCGACGAATTGATTCCGCGCGAAGCGGTGCGGCCCGGGGATCGGCTGCGCGGCTGGCTGAAAGACGTGCGCCACGAAGTGCGCGGACCGCAGTTGTTTGTCAGTCGTACCGCGCCGCAGTTTCTGATCGAGTTGTTCAAGCTCGAAGTGCCGGAGGTGGGTGAAGGCTTGATCGAGATCATGGGTGCGGCACGTGACCCCGGCGCGCGCGCCAAGATCGCGGTGCGCTCCAACGATGCGCGCATCGACCCGGTCGGTGCCTGCGTCGGCATGCGCGGTTCGCGCGTGCGGGCGATTTCCAACGAGCTGGCGGGCGAGCGTGTTGACATTATTTTGTGGAACGAAAACCCGGCGCAATACGTCATCAACGCGATGGCACCGGCAGAAGTCGCGTCCATTTTGGTCGACGAAGAAGCGCACAGCATGGACATCGCGGTGGAAGACGCGACGCTCTCGCAGGCCATCGGCCGTGCCGGGCAGAATGTGCGCCTAGCCAGCGAACTGACCGGCTGGGAACTGAACGTCATGGACAAGTCGTCGGCCTCTAAAAAAGGTGAAGAGGAAAGCGAAGGCGCGAAGCAAACCTTCATGGAGCAATTGGGCGTGGACGAGGAAGTGGCCAGCATCCTGGTGCAGGAAGGTTTTTCCACCATCGAAGAAATCGCCTACGTGCCGGTGCAAGAGATGTTGGACATTGAGGAATTCGACGAGCAGATCGTCGAAGAATTGCGCAATCGCGCCAAGGACTTCATCGTCACGCGCGCCATCGCGCAGCAAGAACGCAGCGGCGATGCCGGCCCGGCGCAAGATCTGCTTGATATGGAAGGCATGGACCAGAAGTTGGCCACGGCGTTGGCAGGCAAGGGCGTGCGCACCATGGAAGACTTGGCCGAACAGTCGGTGGACGAATTATCCGACATCGATGGGCTGGACGCGGAGCGTGCCGCGCAGCTCATCATGCGCGCTCGTGAACCGTGGTTTGCCGCGCAACAGTAGTCATCATTTTCTGGAGTGGAAGGCACTATGTCCGATGTAACCGTTCGGCAGTTTGCAAATGACGTCGGCATCCCGGTGGAGCGGCTGCTGTCGCAGCTTCATGACGTGGGTGTGTCGCTCAAGGACGCCGACGAAAAAATCAGCGTCGACGACAAGATGCGCCTGCTGGATCACTTGAGCAGCAAACGTGGTGCCAGCGAAACGACCAGTACCGCCGAGCCGAAAAAAATTACCCTCAAGCGCCGCACCGTGACGGAATTGCGCCAAACTTCCGGTCAGGGTCCGAGCAAAACCACCAAGGCGGTGAGCGTGGAAGTGCGCAAACAGCGCACCTATGTCAAACGCAGCGTGATCACCGAAGAAGTGCAACAAGCCGCCGAGCAAAAGGCCGCAGACGAGCTAAGCAAGCTGACGGACGAACAGAAAGCCGAGATTGCGTTGCGCGAACACAATGAACGCAAGCGCGTAGAAGAAGAAGCCCTCAAAGTTGAAACGGAGCGTGTCGCCGAGGAAGCTCGCAAAGCCGAAGAAGCTCGCAAAGCCGAGGATGAAGCGCGCCGCGCCGCCGAGCCGCGCAAGCCAGCGGTGCCGGTGGTTGACGAAAGCGAAGAAGGCCGCAAAAAGCGCGCCGGCGAAAAGCCCGGCACCCCGAAAGCGAAGAAAGACGGCAAGCGCGTCAAGGTCGATCAAGAAGTTTTGCAGGAGCCGTCCGAGCGCGAAGAACTGCATATCACCGCTGAAAAATCCTCGCTGCGCCGCAAGAAAAAAACCCGCTCGTCGGGCACGGTTGCGCCGCGTGCGCCGCAGCATGGTTTCGAAATGCCCACCGCGCCGGTGGTGCGTGCCGTGGGTATCCCGGAAACCATCACCGTAGCTGATCTTGCGCAAAAAATGTCGGTGAAAGCTGCTGAAGTCATTAAAACCATGATGACCATGGGCACCATGGTCACGATCAATCAAGTTTTGGACCAGGCGACTGCCGCCGTGGTGGTGGAAGAAATGGGCCATGAGGTAAAGCTGTTGCGCGAAGATGCATTGGAAGAAGTGCTGGATCGAGGCAAGAGCGCCGAAGGCGAGCAAGTGTCGCGCGCCCCGGTCGTCACCATCATGGGCCACGTCGATCACGGCAAAACCACGCTACTCGATTACATCCGCCGCACCAAGGTGGCGGAAGGCGAAGCGGGTGGCATTACCCAGCACATCGGTGCGTATCACGTTGAAACCGCAAAGGGCAACATCACGTTTTTAGACACGCCCGGCCACGCGGCATTTACCGCAATGCGTGCGCGCGGCGCCAAGGCCACCGACATCGTGGTGCTGGTGGTTGCCGCCGACGACGGCGTGATGCCGCAAACCAAAGAAGCAATTCAGCACGCGCGCGCCGCCGGCGTGCCGCTGGTGGTCGCGGTGAACAAGGTCGACAAACCCGAAGCCAATGCCGACCGTGTGCGCCAGGAGTTGACACAAGAACAAGTCATTCCAGAGGACTGGGGTGGCGACAGCATGTTCGTCAGCTTGTCGGCTAAAACCGGCCAGGGTGTTGACGCTTTACTGGATGCGATTTTGCTGCAATCCGAAGTCATGGAGTTGCGCGCCGTCAAAGACGGCCCCGCGCATGGCGTGGTGATTGAATCGCGCCTGGACAAAGGCCGTGGCCCGGTGGCGACGGTGCTGGTGCAGGCCGGCACCTTGCGCAAAGGCGATGTTATTTTATCGGGCTACGAATACGGGCGTGTGCGCGCGATGTCGGACGCGCTGGGCCGCTCGATTGACGAAGCCGGCCCGTCCACACCAGTGGAAGTGCTGGGTTTATCCGGCGTGCCCAAGGCTGGCGACGACGTGGTGGTGGTGGTCGACGAACGCAAGGCGCGGGAAGTTGCGTTGTTCCGTCAGGGTAAATTTCGCGATGTAAAACTGGCGAGCCAACAGCAAACCAAACTGGAGGACGTGTTCTCGAATCTGGACGAGGGCAAGCTGCGTACGCTTAATCTGGTAGTGAAAGCCGACGTGCACGGTTCGGTCGAGGCTATTTGTCATGCTTTGACGGCGCTCGCCACCGATGAAGTTAAAGTCAAAATCGTCACCAGCGGCGTCGGCGGCATCACCGAATCCGATGTGAACCTAGCCGTTGCGTCGAACGCGGTGGTGATCGGGTTCAACGTGCGCGCTGACTCCACTGCCAAGCGCATGATCGACGATGCTGGCGTGGATCTGCATTACTACAGCATCATTTATGAAGTGATCGATGAAGTGAAGCGCTCACTGTCGGGCATGCTGGCGCCGGAATTCAAAGAGCAAATCATCGGCTTGGCGGAAGTGCGCCAGGTGTTCAATTCACCCAAGTTGGGCATGATCGCCGGCTGCATGGTGGTGGACGGCGTGATCAAGCGCAGCAGTCCGATCCGCGTGTTGCGCAACAACGTGGTGGTATTCGAGGGCGAACTGGAATCGCTGCGTCGCTTCAAAGACGACGTCAACGAAGTGCGCATGGGCACCGAATGCGGCATCGGCGTGAAGAAATACGACGACGTCAAAGAAGGCGACCAGATCGAAGTCTACGAACGCGTTAAAGTCGCCCGCAAGCTGTAATCACCTCATGAAAAAAGACGGCAGCCGCCTGCGGCGCGTGGAAGATCAGTTGCAGCGTGAACTGGCGCAACTGATTCAGCGCGGCTTGAAAGACCCGCGCCTAGGCATGATCACGGTGACGGCAGTCGAAGTCACCAAAGAGATGGAGCACGCCGTCGTGTTCGTCACTGAATTAGGCGGCGACGAGCAAAGCCACAAAGAATCACTGAAAGTTCTCAATGGGGCCGCCGGTTTTCTGCGCCGCGAAGTGGGGCGGTGCTTGACATTGCGCCATGTTCCCGAAATCCGCTTTAAATACGACGCTTCGGTGGAGTCCGGTATTCGCCTGTCGAATTTAATAGACGCCGCCCGTGCCGCCGACGCACAGCGCCACGTCGACGTGCCTGCCGACGAGGCCGACGAAAAACCGTGAGCGCCGTAAGCAAAAAGGGCCGCAACGTGCACGGCGTGCTGTTGCTGGACAAACCGGTCGGCATGACCTCCAACGGCGCACTGCAAATTGTCAAACGCTTGTTCAATGCGCGCAAAGCCGGGCACACCGGCAGCCTCGATCCTTTAGCTACCGGTGTTCTACCGTTGTGCCTGGGTGAGGCGACCAAGATTTCCGGCTTTTTGCTTGACGCGACTAAAGGCTACCGCTCGACCTTTAAGCTGGGAGTGCGCACCGATTCGGGCGACGCCAACGGCGCCGTGCTCGCAACTCAGCCGGTGGGTGTGTTGAGTCTCGATACCATCAATGCGGTACTGGCGCGCTTCGTCGGCGATATTGTGCAAATTCCGCCGATGCATTCCGCCATCAAACAAAATGGCGTGCCGCTCTACAAATTGGCCCACCAGGGTTTAGAAGTGGAACGGCAGCCGCGCTGCGTGACGATTCATGCATTGACCTTGTTGCGTTTTGAAAATGACGTGCTGGAAGTCGCCGTGCGCTGCTCCAAAGGCACCTATATTCGCGTGCTGGCCGAGGATATCGGTGCCGCTTTAGGTTGCGGGGCGCACGTGGCGCAATTGCAGCGTGATCTGGTTGGGCCTTACCGCTTGGCGCAAGCCGTGACTCTGCAGCAGTTGCAGGACGACGCGCGGCACGGCATGGATATTCTCGATCAGCGCCTACTGCCGATGGACGGCGCCTTGGCTGATTGGCCCGATGTGAAACTCTCCGACGATGCGGCGTATTTTCTGAAGCGTGGTCAAACCGTATTCATTCCACGCACCAGCGACCGAGGCTTGGTACGACTATTCAACAGCCAAATGAATTTCATGGGCATCGGCCAAGTGCTGGACGACGGGCGCGTGGCACCGCGTCGGCTGGTTAATTTGTAATTCCATTGCCAATTTTTGTCTTGCACAGCATCACTTCCAGTGAGCTCTTGAACCGGCGCTAACACGGCACTCGACAGGGATGTGCGTGCATTGCGCGCTGCAACGTTACGTTTGGATACATTTCGATACAGACCCGCGCAGCGTCTTTGTCTAGGCTAGTTCATCATCGGCAGGTGCATGGATGAAGGTACGCATGCGTCGTCATGAAGAGCCGGAGATCATACTGATTCCGCTGATCGATATTTTGCTGATGCGGCTGATCTTCTTTATGCTGGCAACAACATTTAAGCAGGCAGCGAAAATCGCCATTCATCTGCCCGAGGCCGCGCAACGGGAAGTGCCCACTATGGGACAACAAACGCTCGAAGTCGTGATCGATGCACAGGGACATTTCTTCATTGATCGGCAGGCGCTGGTGAATTCGGATCTCACCAGCGTGAAATGCGCCATGCAACAAGCGGTCGGCGCGCGCACGGAGCAGGGCGTGACTATTAGTGCTGATGCGCATAGCGTGCATCAATCGGTCGTTACCGCGATGGACGCGCCCCGACAATTCAGGTTGCTTAAAATCGGTATTGCGATGCAGCAGTCAAAAGTTCCAGCAAACTAATGTCCAGCTCCCGCTTCCCAGCGCTCAAGCGAATCACCGTGATCTCGACCTCGGCCGACGTGCCGATGGTAAGTGCGGAGCGCTTTGAATCGACCGCTTACCGTAATCGGGCACGCTTGCCGGTGTGGGGCGGCGCTTATCTGCTGGGTGGCATCTTCACACTGCTTTGGTTCATGGCACTCAGCACAATTTTACAACGCGCACGACCGGTCGAGATTCCGGAAATCCAGGAACTTGAGATGGTCACGCCGCAAGCTGCGGCACCGGCACCCACAGTTGTTCCACCGGAAAAGCCCAAGCCACCCGCACCGAAACCCGTCCCGCCGAAGACGCGCGAGCCGCCACCACCGCAGCCGCTGGTCGCGCCAACGACAAACGAAAATTCGCCGCTTGCCCCGGTGCTTGATCCACCGCCGACGGTGGCATCTCCCTCTGCGGAAGCGCCACCGACGGCTGCGGTTGAGGCGTCGATTGCGCCGCTGCCGATCCCTGCACCCATCAAAGTCGAGCCTACATTTCGTTTAACGCGGCTTCCGGGTATCGGTAACGTGATGGATATGCAGAATTATCCCGTTGCGGAAAAGAACCGTGGGCGCGAAGGCACCGTCATCGCCGAGTTCACTATTGATGAAAAAGGAGCAGTTCGTGATATTAAAATAAAAAAGAGCGCAGGCGCGTTGTTTGATCAGGCGGTGATCGATCACCTGAATAAAACCATCTTCAGTCCCGGCTATATCGGCGAGCGCCCAGTGGCCGCGAGAATTCCCGTAAAATTTAATTTCAAACTTGATTAACAACACAACGACAACCTGGAGACAGCATGAAAAAGGACGCGCGTGTAACGTGGGGGGCAGGATGGATATTAGCGCTGGGTATGAGCTGCGCCTGCGCCGATCCGGTGACATTGCAAGGCGAAGTGTTGGAAAAAGGCTCCGGTGATCCAATTCTCGGCGCGGCCGTTTATCTGGTGGATAACGACAGCATCAATGCCACCAGCGACGAGCACGGCCGGTTCACCTTGACATTACCCGCGCCGGGAGACTACACGCTGGGCGCAGTCGCCGTCGGTTATGAGAGCAACCGACAGATTCCCATCACAGCCGCAGCCGAGAGCGGCGCGCGCGGTTTAACCAAGAAAATTTTCCTGCGCCAGGACTACACCATTCCGCCGGTGGTGGTGCGGGCCGAACGTAATCCGGAGCGCGTGTCGAAAACCGTGATCACCGGAAAAGAATTGAGCGAGGTGCCGGGTGCCGGTCGTGATCCGATCAAGGCTTTGCAAGCTTTGCCGGGCATTGCGATGGGCAGCGATATCAGCGGCGATCCGGCGATTCGTGGTTCCAATCCAGAAGACAATGCTTACTATGTTGACGGTGTGCCGGTGGGCTATTTGTTCCACATGGGTGGCTTGATCAGCGTGTTACCGATCAGCATCGTCGACGATTTTAATTTGTATGCGGCCGCCTTCGGTCCTGAATACGGTGATGTTACCGGTGCCGTCATCGACGTCGCTTTGCGCAAGCCACGCACGGATCGACTCGGCGGCAAAATCAACCTCAGCCTGATCGGTGCGGATGGGCTGATTGAAGGGCCGATTGCGCCGCATCAATCAGTGCTGTTGTCGGTGCGCCGCAGCTACCTGGATTTTTTGTTGGGCACTATCGAGGACAATAAAACCGGCGATAAAATCATCTTCCCACGCTATTACGACTACCAAGGAAAATATGTTTGGGAGGTGAACGACGCGAATACGCTGATTGCGAATATGAGTGGCGCGTCGGATAGCGTGGGTTTTACCTTGACGAAAAACCCCGACAACGGCACCGAGCACGAGCCGTATTTGATCGGCAGTTCGACGATTGATCAGTCGTATCACACGCAAAATATCGAGTTGAATACACGCATGACTTCGAGCGCGGTGAATAAGTTGTATGTTGGTCGCACTCGAACAGCATCTTTTAGTTCGATAGGCACGGCTGGGACGGTGGATGTGGCCTTCGACGACCTGTTTCTGCGCGACATATTCCGCTTCGAACCCGCACCTAATCATGCGACCACGGTCGGTGGAAACTATTCACACTTAAAAGTGAAACTCAATCTGGATATCCTTTATACGCCCACTGGTATTGGAGATCATGTTCCTGATTTAAATGACGCGCCGCGTGTACAAATCAACGAGAATTTTCCCGTGCGCAGTGAAATCGTATTTGCCAAAGACCGCTGGCGTGTCACACCGGATTTGACGTTGATCGGTGGGCTACATTGGACGCACGACGATTACCTGGATCGCAGCTATCTTGAACCCCGCCTGGGGTTAGAGTGGGACTGGACAGTGCGCACGCTGATTACCGCCGGCTGGGGAAAATACAACCAATTCCCCGCTGGTATTCAAGTGGTCGACAACTTCGGCAACCCGAATCTGCGACGCCTACGCTCGACGCACAACGTGCTGGGTATGGCGCAAAAGCTGGACGAGGGTTGGACTTGGAAGTTGGAAGGCTACTACAAGACCTTTGACGATTTTGTCACGTCTGATCCGGACGTTAAATATACAAACGGTGCCAGCGGCACTGCCCATGGCGCCGAATTGTTGATTAAAAAAGACAGTCCGACGCTGTGGTCCGGCTGGTTGTCGCTGACCTATTCACAGTCGCGCCGCAAAGTTGATGCGACTGGAAAAACGCTTCCACTCAGCTTTGATCAACCGCTTATTGCCACCGGTGTATTGAGCTACAAGCCGTCAGCGGATTGGTCGTTTGGCGCACGCTGGACTTACCACACCGGTAATCCCTACACGCCTATTAACGGCGGCATCCAACGAAAAGATAAAGATGGAAAGACGACGTATGGACCCAACTACGACGAAGTCAATTCGCGTCGCTTAAATGCCTATCATCGCCTCGATCTGCGCATCGACCGGTATATTGTCAACAACACCTGGAAGGTGAACGGGTATCTCGAATTGATCAATGCCTACAATCATAAAAATGTCGATGGTTTTGACTACAACTACAACTACGAGGAACACACGCGCGTTTACCAATTGCCGTTCTTACCCGTTCTTGGCGTAGAAATGGAATTTTAATGTTATCCGCTCGCAGGGTTCGGTATCGTGCACCTCGCCAAACCCGATCCTCAAGCGGACGGGGACAACAGCTAATTTTCGATTTCGACCTCGGTAACTGAGGCGTAACGCAGTCCCAGAAAAAAGACGCTGACTATGCTGACTATAAAAGGAGTCAGCTCAAGGCTTGATCGCCAACAGCATTCGTGCACGACGCTTGCTCGCTTGTCATGAACGGGTCACAGACGATCACTAGCATGGAATCCAAAGTCGGGCCCGTGTTGCGTGCTGTATGCTCAGAGCATATGCGTGATGGCGCTGGTGATTGATGAATTCTCCGCGTTATTCGTTTGCTCGCGTTGTGTCGGATTGTCTATACTTCGCCGCCTAACTTCATGCCAACATTTGTAGCAATATTTTTCTGGACGCGACGGCGGGATTTAAATCAGTGAATATCGTGGTGACCGGTGGCGCCGGATTCATAGGTTCGGCGGTGATTCGCCATTTCATTCAGCACAGCGACGCGACGGTCATCAACGTCGACAAGCTGACGTACGCCGGAAATCTGGAATCACTTGCAGCGGTGAGCGCGCACCCGCGTTATCGTTTTGAGCGCGTGGATATTTGCGATGCAAAAGAAATTGAGCGCGTATTCCACACGCATCGCCCGAACGCCGTGATGCACTTGGCGGCCGAGTCGCATGTGGACCGGTCCATCGACGGACCGGCAGCCTTCATCGCAACCAACATCGTGGGCACCTATACATTACTGCAGGCGGCGCGGGCATATTGGAACGAGTTGCAAGGCGCGGCGAAGAGCGCATTTCGCTTTCAGCATATTTCCACCGACGAGGTGTATGGCAGCCTCGGTGCGACCGGCTTGTTCACAGAAGACAACGCCTATAAACCGAACTCGCCGTATTCCGCCAGCAAGGCGTCGTCGGATCATCTGGTGCGCGCGTGGCATCACACCTACGGCATGCCGGTCGTCACCACCAACTGCTCGAACAATTACGGCCCCTACCAGTTTCCCGAGAAACTCATCCCGCTCATCATCCTCAACGCGCTCGAAGGCAAAGCACTGCCGGTGTACGGCAGGGGCGAAAACGTGCGCGACTGGTTGTACGTCGAAGATCACGCCCGTGCGTTGTGTCTGGTGCTGGAGCAGGGACGCGTGGGCGAGGTGTACAATATCGGCGGGCATAACGAGCAAAAAAACCTGGATGTGGTGCGGACCATTTGCGGGTTGTTGGATGAGCTGGTGCCCAAGTCAAAATTCGCACCACACAGCAAGCTTATAAATTTCGTGCAAGACCGGCCTGGTCACGATCAACGCTACGCGATTGACGCTGCGAAGATTCAGCGCGAGTTGGGATGGAAGCCGCAGGAAACATTTACCTCGGGTTTGCGCAAGACGGTGCAGTGGTATCTGGAAAATCGCGAGTGGTGCCAGCACGTGCAGGATGGCTCGTATCAGCGTGAGCGATTGGGTGTGGTGAGCGCAGACAAAATGCAAAACAAAATTAACATGGAGAGGTCATGAAGAAGGTCGCGCTGATTACCGGAGTAACCGGCCAGGATGGAGCTTACCTAGCCGAGTTTCTGCTTGAAAAAGGTTACGAGGTGCATGGGCTTAAGCGACGTACCTCGCTGTTTAATACGGATCGCATCGATCACCTGTACCAGGATCCCCACGTTTCTGATCCGCGTTTTGTTTTGCACTATGGCGACATGACAGACTCTAGTAGTCTCATTCGCATCGTGCAGCAAGTGCAGCCTGACGAAATCTACAATCTTGCCGCGCAGAGCCATGTGCAAGTTTCATTTGAGGAGCCGGAATATACCGCCGACTCCGATGCGCTGGGCGCACTTCGGTTGCTGGAGGCAATACGTTTGCTGGGACTTGAGAAGAAAACGCGTTTTTATCAAGCGTCAACGTCCGAGCTCTTCGGCAAGGTGCAAGAAATTCCGCAGAAAGAAACCACGCCGTTTTATCCGCGCTCTCCCTATGCGGTGGCGAAGCTGTATGCATACTGGATTACGATTAACTATCGCGAAGCCTATGGCATGTATGCCTGCAACGGCATTTTGTTCAACCATGAATCACCGACACGCGGTGAAACATTTGTTACCCGGAAAATTACCCGCGCACTCGCGCGCATCAAGCTGGGGTTACAGTCATGTTTGTTTCTCGGCAACCTCGATGCCAAACGTGATTGGGGACATGCGAAGGACTACATCGAGATGCAATGGTTGATGTTGCAGCAAGATAAAGCCGACGACTATGTGATCGCCACCGGCAAACAATATAGTGTACGTGATTTTGTTAACGCGGCAGCGGCGGAACTCGGCATGCGGATTAAATGGGTAGGGCGCGGCGAGGATGAAAAGGGTTTCGATGAATCCGGTAACTGCATCGTCGCCGTTGATAAACGTTACTTTCGGCCGACGGAAGTGGAGACCTTACTCGGCGATCCCACAAAAGCTAAAGAAAAACTCGGATGGGCACCGAAGATTACATTCGAACAACTGGTTACAGAAATGGTGCACGAAGACCTTAAAGCCGCCGAGCGCGATGAGTTGGTAAAACGGCATGGTTATTCGGCATACGACTACAACGAATAGATATGCAAACCAGCGCCAAAATTTACATTGCAGGGCACCAAGGGTTGGTGGGATCTGCGTTATTGCGGCGGCTCATGGCCGGCGGCTTCAAAAACATAATCACTTGCTCTCGTACGGAGTTGGATCTTACTGATCAGCACTTAGTAGCTGGGTTCTTTCAATGCAAGAAACCGGAATATGTAATTCTCGCTGCAGCCAAGGTCGGCGGCATACTCGCAAATAATAATTATCCAGCAGAGTTCATTTGGCAAAATCTTGCGATCCAAACCAATGTAATTCACGAGTCTTGGAAAGCGGGTGTGAAGCGCCTTCTTTTTTTAGGGTCGTCATGTATTTACCCGCGTGATTGTCCACAACCGATGAAAGAAGGATATTTATTGACTGGGCCACTAGAGTCCACAAATCGGCCCTATGCAGTTGCTAAAATCGCTGGCATAGAAATGTGCTAGGCTTATAACCGCCAGTACGGCACACAGTATCTGGCGGTGATGCCTACCAATCTCTACGGTCTGGGTGACAAGTTTGATCTGGAAAGTTCGCACGTTCTCCCGGCGCTCATACGCAAAATGCATGAAGCCAAGACAGGAGGGTGCAACGAGGTTGTGGTATGGGGTACCGGCACCCCGCGTCGTGAGTTTCTGTTCAGTGACGATCTTGCTGACGCCTGTGTCCACTTGTTGAATTTACCCGAGGAGCAGATCGAACGGATATTCTCTGCACAGTATCCACCGCTCATCAATATCGGAACTGGCTCTGACATTTCCATCAAGGAGCTTGCACAGATCGTCAAGAGAGTTGTCGGATTTACGGGTGAACTCGCATTTGATACCACGAAGCCAGACGGAACACAGCGCAAATTACTGGATATTTCACAGCTAAAACAAATGGGCTGGCGCCATCGTGTGGAGTTGGAAGAGGGTATCGCAGAAGCATACCAAGCGTTTTTGACATCGATCAGATGACGAGTCCGTCAATAGCGATCTATGTCAGATCGTCATTACGCCATGATGGACGCCATTGAAATTAGCATGGAGCTGCTGTGATGCGCTCTGCGTACCTGAATCAGGTTGTTAATCTCTTGGTGGCGATACTGATGGTGCCGCTACTGCTTCGGTACTTGGATATTAATGGATTTATTCTCTGGTCTATTTTTACTACATTCGGTGGTATTACGCTACAGATCGAGAGTGCGATTCAGATCGTATCCGTTAGAGAAATTGCTAAAGAATATCATTCCGGAAGTATTGTCACGATACAGGCCGCCGTACGAAAGGCTAGAGTAGCTTACGCAACCCTCTCGGCATGTGTGCTCATACCTTTCCTCATGTTAGGTTTGTTGTATCTAAACTATATAGCCACAGAAAAACTAGGTACTAGTGCGAGTATCGAATGGCTAATTTTTATATCTGCTTATGCACTTAACTATTACTTTGGCACAAACAACTCAGTTTTGTTGGGTATGGCACATGTGGCTCTATACAACAACATTAATTCGTTAACTAGACTAATTAATTTAAGCTGCACATACGCTCTGCTTAAATCAGGCTTCTCGGTAATGGGTATCTGCTTGAGTTTTGTCTTCTCGGTAATCATCGGTTGCGTGCTCATTTCTCGTGCAGCTACTCAGTCTCTTGAAAACTATCGGTCCTCGCAGGATGCGCTGGTACTAATTAATACTAATGCTAATTTTGAGTTGGCCAATTCATCCAACATCCTAAAGTATACTTTTTACATGTTTTCAGCCTTTGTCCTGTACAAAGGTGGTTTGCTCGTCGCAACTATGATTTTTCCGAAGGAGGTGATAGGCGCCTATGGGTTGTCGTTGCAGGCCAATACAATGCTATCAATGTTAGCGCTTGTCCCAGTGCAAGTTTGGCTACACAGACTGGTTAGAGCAATTGCATCGGGGGATCGAAAGGAAATATTCCACGAACTGGCGGTTAGTATCGTTGCCGCAAACACAGTATTCATTGCTGGGGAAGTTGTGCTAGCAATTTTTGGTAACGCGTTACTGGTACTTATCGGCTCTAAAGTGGTGCTTGTGGGTGATGTAGACTTATTTTTGATCGGCCTTTCCTTTCTAGTTGAGATGAATATCTTCTTGCTAGTCAATTTTCTTGTGGTTACGAGAAACTATGGATTTGTCAAAATTTACGTCACCACGAGCCTCATCGGTGTAGTTTTGGCAATCTTCTTAACGTGGATAACCAAGGATAGTGTAGCGACATTAATAATCGTACCGCTCGGGTTGCAAGCTCTTCTGTGCCTACCCCTAATCCTTCGGATAATATGCCGCGAGCTTTCAGTCACGCCGATGAATTTTTTGATCCACATCTACAGATTTATTTGTATTCGTACATGAGGGCTTTGGCCCACTGGATTGGGCACGATGGAGTTTCCTCAGAAGCAAGTATTGCAGCGATACGATACCTCGTCCAAAACTAGCTGATCGTGGCTCTAGACGCTGGGGCTTGGGCTTCATTCAAAAATGCTTTCTGGGATTGGTAAATGAAAATCAGCGTGAGAGATATCGGGATATTGCCACTCCTGCTTACTATGCCATTTATGTTTTATCCGAAGGTGCTCGACGGAGACACCCAGCCTTGGGTATTGATCGCTGCATCCATTGCATTTTTTACTTTCCGCACAAATAGGTTTGTCTATAGACGGGACGGTGTGTTGTTCGGGTTGTCATTTATCTGTATTTTGGTTTACGCATTCAGAAGTACGCTCGAATACGATTTGCTCAGACATTCATATACGTATCTGTCTTTCATTATTTTCTGGGTAGTGTGTCAGCGCGAGAACGGTGAATATTTTCCGTTCGCGGTAAAGGCAACGGTCGTTCTTTGGTTCTTGGTCGGGTTTTACCAGTATTTGGCAATTAAAATGGGATACCAGATCGAGATCCCGGGGCGGTATTTAGTAGGACGGATGGGTCCTCCGAGCCTGACGGCGGAGGCATCGTACTACGGTAGTATCTCGATGCTCCACCTTATGTACCTACTGTCCGAAAAGAGCGGGAAAAATACAATCTTCATAGTATGCGCTGTGGCTTCCGTACTCCTGAGCGGTTCACTACTAGCGATGATCCTACTGATATTCCCATTAATGAAACTACCATTAAATCTCCGAGTCAGCGTTGTGCTCATATTGCCGATGCTTGTCGTCAGCGATTTTTATTTCAGTTCAACTGGGGTCGTCTCTCGGTTGATGAGTATCTTCTCGGGGGGGCTTGCTGTCAGTGGGCTCTTTAGCGATGCGAGTCTCAATTTACGCGCTGGGAACATATACTTTACGTTGGTCAGCAACTTGCTGCCTTCATTACTATTATTTAGTCCCATCGATTTCATGTCTCAATACAATAGCTTCGCCCTAAATTCAGGGTTGCTAATTGAAACAGGATCGAATTATATATTGCCAGCCATTGGCGAAATGATCTATGGATCCGGTGTTTTTGCTGTTTTGTTATTGGTGATTATCCTAAAGCGGGCTTTAACGACTTGCGATACTAGCGAAGCGAAGATAATCAAAATGGCTTTCATCATAGTGTGCATGTTGAATCCGATTAGTATCTCGAATATTTTTTTAATTTTGTATATTACGCAAAAAGGTAAAACGATTAATGAAGGCTATTGTTACAGGGGTGACCGGTCAGGATGGTTTTTACATGGTGGAGCTACTGTTAAGCAAAGGATTTGAAGTGCTAGGGTTAACGTCTAATTTGCATCAGGCGCAAGTCCACTACACCAGTAACCGAACCGAAAAGTTTTGTTTGGCTGGATTTGATTATGCTCAAGCGGGCGAATTCAGCAAGATTGTGGAGGAGTATCAACCGAACGTTATATTCAATTACGCAGCGAAAGCTACCGGCCAAGGAATGTTCGACGCTCCGTACGAGATCAACAGATTGAATGGTGGCTTCGTTGTCGATATTGTTGAGGCATTACGGCAATCCCGCCGCCGCGAAGAGATCGTATTCTGCCAAGCGTCGAGCAGCGAAATGTTCGGTACGGTAACCGAAACACCGCAATCAGAAGGAACATCTTTCCGACCCAAAAGCCCGTATGGCGCGGCGAAGCTGTATGCGCACAACATGGTGAATATCTACCGATCCATCTACGGCGTCAGGTGTTGTTCGGCCATTTTATACAACCATGAGAGTATTCGCCGGTCGACACAGTTTGTGACGAAAAAGATTGCAAATGCAGCAGCACGCATAAAACTCGGTCAGGCGGATTCGATCACCCTTGGATCACTTGACGCAAAACGAGATTGGGGTTATGCGCCAGAATACGTTGAAGCCATGTTTCGAATGGTTTGCGCTGAGACCGTCGATGACTACGTAATTGCTACAGGCCATCTCAGCTCGGTTCGAGATCTATGTGCCGCTGTATTCGGGCACTTAGATCTAGACTATCGCGATTTTATAAAAACCCAGACGAATGATTTTCGAATAGTCGAATCATTCAACTTGCTTGGAGACCCTACAAAAATAAAAGAGAAATTGGGATGGAGTGCTAAAAAGACTATTCAGGAAATCATGGTTGAACTTGTTGAGCATGAAATCAAGTGTCTGAGCGAAGCTTCGTAGAGAATTTTTCGTAGCCGGGTATGAGCGATGAGAAAACAAAAAACGAGGAGGCTTCAAAATGACTCCAAGAACCGAGGAGGCTTCAGGAATAGGTAGCAAGACTTGGATTTGGATCCTTGGCAATTTCGGTCGACTATTTCTAATAATAAAAAGTTGGAACGTGGCCCCATCGAAACTGGATCCCTTGATACCAATTCTTCTTGGCATTACTGCGTTCTATTTTGTAGTCGGCCCAAAAGTATTGGAATCTCAAAACATAGCGTGGCTCAGCGTAGCTGACCCAGTTGAACACTTCTTGGGTTGGAACTTTTATCGCTATGGTCCGTGGGGTTTCCCTATTGGACTAAGCCCGAACTATGGCCTTGAATTTAGCAATTCGATTGTGTACACGGATTCAATTCCTTTACTTGCTATTCCTTTTAAAACTATTTCTTACTTTCTTCCGAAAACATTTCAATATTTTGGTTACTGGTATTTACTGTGCTTCGTAATGATGGCGTGGTTTAGCTGGAAATTGGTCGCGACGATTTCAGAAAGCAAAATCAACTGTTTCTTCGTGACCGGCTTGTTTGTTTTCTCACCACCAATGCTTTGGCGCTTATATGGACATGAGGCGCTTGTCGGACACTTCTTAATTATTGCCGGACTGTATTTGTCTCTTCGCAAAAACCAGGATAACCGCATTTCTGCTTGGTCAATACTGGTTTCCGTAACGGCATTAGTGCACGCATACCTGCTGGCTATGGTGTTCGTCTTTTGGCTGTCCAATTTAATTTCCGCAGCACTCCGACGTGACCTATCAAACGGTAAGCTAAGAAACGAAGTAATTGTTACCCTGATTCTGTTGTTCATAACTTGCTGGCAAGCAGGATACTTCACCGTTGGCGGTGATTATGGCGGAGGGAATTCTTATGGATATTACCGGGCAAATTTGCTGACATTCATTGATCCCGGCGGATTTTCCTATGTATTGAAGGACATTGCCAGAGCGGGCGTTGGTGATTTTGAAGGTTTTGCATACCCAGGGCTAGGCGTCTTAATTTTGTTTGTCGCTGTGATTCCAATCTTGCTTTCAGGGCGCACTAGTTTGTTCCGCGTTTTGAAACAGAATACTGCCCTTGTGATTGCTCTACTCTTTCTCACCGCGTACGCATTTACTAACAAGCTGGCACTTGGACCGCATGTTTATGTGTTTCCACTACCCGCCTCGCTGGGTCAGTTTACGGAAATATTTCGTGCCGCTGGACGAATGATATGGCCAGCACAATACGCTATTACATTTCTAATAGTATACATCGTAGTAAGCCATAAAAATCACAAAGTAACCGCGTTGCTTGGATTTGCCTTCTTCCTACAGATTGCAGATACCCATGCTGGTTGGAAAAATCTTAAACCTAACTTTATGAACGAGCCAGAATCAGAATGGGAAACACCTTTGAAGAGCGAGTTTTGGCGTGCCGCCGCTCCAATGTACAAAAAACTTGTACACATTACTCCCGTAAATGCAATGAATAACTGGAACGTCCTTGCAGACTATGCAAGCAAGAATCGTCTCGCGACGGACGCAGCTTACTTTGCGCGAGTGGATGTGGCGAAGATCAGCCGAGCCCAAGAATTATCAGGTCAAATTATCAAATCTGGGAGATATGATCGCGAATCTATCTATGTCATTGATGACAACCTCGTCCCTCAAGCACTAGAACATATCGATAATTCAGTTGATATTTTAGCTAAAATTGACGGTTTTAATGTAGTAGCACCCGGTTGGAGACGATGCTCTCAATGTCCTAGCGACGTTGACGAGTTGTACTTGTTGGACGGTCTAGTAACTATCAAGAAGGGCGACAAGTCGGTTGAAAAAGTCACCAACGGCAACTTTGCAAGCGGCACAACGAATTGGCGGAGTGGAAATTCAGCCAAGTTGTCAACAGTTAATGGAAAGCTGCGTGTCACGAATCGCGCAGCGGCGGCGGGGAATACGAGGCAGACGTTATGGCTAACTGCTGGCTCAACTTATGTCCTTCGTTTCACATGGATTAAAGGAACGGCCCCATTTATCTCTTCAGCCGCCATCGTAGTGGACGGTACCGCGTCCTACTTTACACCAACGGACGGCGTAGAGTTTTCGCACGTGTTTATTGCAGGATCATCAAACTATATAATTCTTTACATCGGCGATTCAATATCTGGACATTATTCGGACTTCGACGACGTGTCTGTCGTTGAGGCGGATAAGGTTGTACCTGGGGCGGAGGTCAAGAAACTCAGCATTTCAACTGTGAACGATAACCAGTAGAATTTGACCGGCTTAAAGTAAGGCACTACATCATGTGCCTAAATAAGGATTGAATGTTGGAGGCGATTCAGAGTGTATAAGTCAATTTCCGTATGCAGAATTTGTGGTAACGACAACTTAGTCAAGGTGCTCGAGTTGGGGGAGCAAACCCTTACCGGTGTATTTCCGAAGAGCATGCATACGCCTATTACATCGGGGCCACTAACGCTGGTGAAATGTGTTGGTGAAAATAAATGTGGCCTGTTACAACTCGCGCATTCGTACTCACTTGAAGAGATGTATGGTGAGAACTATGGGTATAGGTCGGGACTCAATCCTTCGATGGTTGCCCATTTGAAGGCGAAAGTTGAGAGAATCAAGCGCTTAGGAATTATCGAAAAACAAGACATCATCGTTGACATTGGAAGTAATGATGCGACTACTCTCAAACAATATGGAATAGACGATTGTATCCTTGTTGGTATTGATCCAACTGCTAGTAAATTTAAACAGTTCTACACCTCGAATATAGAGTTGATTCCGGACTTCTTCAGTTCGAGTTCTTACATGGATAAGTACGGTGGCCGGAAGGCCAAAGTCGTTACGTCATTCTCAATGTTTTATGATCTCGAAGACCCTCTTGCCTTTATGCGGGAAGTGGCTGAAATTCTTGATAGTAACGGTGTGTGGGTTTTTGAGCAGAGCTATATGCCGCTAATGCTGTCCACGAATTCCTATGACACCGTATGCCACGAGCATCTTGAGTATTATTCGCTTGCACAGATCCTATGGATGGCTGAGCGCGTAGGCTTGAAAGTTGTCGATGTCGAATTGAACGAAGTTAACGGCGGAAGTTTTTCTATAACCGCGCAGAAGTTAAGTGGTCATTTAAGCATTTCACCTTCTGTGCCGCAGACAGTGGATTCCGAACGGGCTCAAGGACTGGACGATCTACATACTTATATCAAGTTTGAAAAAAGCGTTCGGGAGTCGAAGCGAGCACTCCTAAAGTTCCTAACGGATGCAAAACTTGCCGGAAAGACCGTTGCAGCTCTCGGCGCGTCAACAAAGGGAAATGTTATTCTTCAATACTGCGGGATTGGCTCGTCGATGATAGCGTCCATTGGTGAGATTAATCCCGATAAATTTGGAGCCTGTACGCCAGGCACACATATTCCTATCGTCAATGAAGCAGAACTAATCGCTAGCAAGCCGGATTATGTATTGGTTCTGCCGTGGCACTTCAGGAAGTTTTTTGAAAGCCAAATTCGTTACGCTGGATTACAACTTGTTTATCCACTGCCAACGCTATCGTTAGCTTGAGATGGAAAGGCGTCGATTCTATTTTCTAGAACCAAGCAAGGTTGGTACTCAGCATATCTCCCTGATAGAAGGTTATTTGGCTGCGTTGACCTCCAGTACATCGATTGCGGAGTGCTTTGAACTTATACTCTGCGCATCGAAGAGCACGCTGGCCACATTGCCAGATGCGCTGACTTCTAGATTCTGGTGTAGGTCCGTTCCGGTAATGAATCCAGAAAAGAGACGTCTGATACGCAAAACTTTTCTCGAACTTTATGTTGTGTTGAACCATATGTTTAAGCTCCGCTCTGGCGATGTGTTATTTGTATCCTGTGTTCTCCCCACGACTCTGTGGCTGATGGAGATTTCGAACCGATTTCTTCGCAAGTTCGGGGTGCACGTGGTTTTGCATGGTGAGCTCGAAGGACTATTCGAGAAATCTCCTCAGAGCTTTAAGCGCCTCGGATATTGGTCGGCTAAATGGTTGCGTTCACGAAAAGTTGAAAGTCAGATAATTCTTGTTGTGCTTGATGATTTTATACGCGACAAGCTCGTCCAAGAGTATCCAAGCAAGTTGAATGTAACCAACGTATCTGTGATTCACCACCCCGTATCTCCAATACTTTCAGTTATTGAGAATGGTCAGTCGAGTCACTCCGTCTGTTTCATAGGATACCGAACCAGATTTAAGAATTTTGATGACTTTTCTCGTATGGCCCTGGAACATCCATCGAAGAGTTTTCTAGCGATAGGTGGCGGGAAGGTTGAGAACGTTAGCACTCGCACAGTAGAATACTTGAGTGACAAGGACGCTTATCTTATGGAAATATCGAAGTGTTCTGTAGCGATGTTTCCCTACGTATCGGGCTACTCCTGTTCTTTATCAGCATCTGCGCTCGACGCTCTCGCAACAGGTACTCACATTGCCGCGTTGGATCAGCCTTTTTTCAGAAGTCTTGCCTTATATTTCGGTTCTGACATGGTGACAGTTCATTCGTCAATAGAAGAGCTCAGCTTAGCGTTGGAATCACTCACTTCCTCATCCAAAGTGAAAGACAGGTCACCTCGATTTGAGCGTATCGTAAGCTCTAAATATGGCCTACCCGCAGTGCAAAGATCATTCGAGAAGTTAGCCTTTGACTTTAATTCGTAGATTAATTGAGATATTTGTATGGCTATCAAGAAACTCGGAAAGGCGCTGCTATCGGATTTTCCTTTACTCGATGGTCTTTTCAGGAGATTTATATGGAGTAGAGTTCACTTCCCTGAAGTAGAAATGCGATTCCTGAGCGCTCTTCCTGCTGGGTCAATTGATGTTGCTGTAGATGTTGGGGCGGCGATGGGTTCCTATTCATGGATTCTGAATCGGGTATCGAGGCAGGTTTATGCATTTGAGCCGGGAAATGTACACAATAGATACATCAGCAGAGTTGTCTTCGGAACGAAGATCAATGTGGTCCAGGCTGCGGTGGGTAGCGTCTGCGGTTTTGTAAATTTGTATACACCCGGATTAGATTCAAATGCGCTTCATTCGGCTACCCTGAGTCGCAGCAATCCGGTTGCCAACCTTTGTGATTCACGTATTGATCAGGTTGAGCAGGTTACGCTTGACTCATTTCTCCCCGTAAAACTTGCAGTTGGTAGAACTGTTGATGTGCTCAAGGTCGACGTTGAGGGCTACGAATTGGAGGTTTTTAAAGGAGCCGTAGCCCTGCTTTCCAAACATCATCCGTTAGTTATCTGCGAGATCGAGGCGAGGCACAATGCTAATTATTCAGCAGTTTTCGGTCTGTTGAAAGATCTGGGATATGACTGCTACATATTTCAATCCGGGGCCTTTGAATTGTTTTCAGGGGAAGACATTCGCGAAATTCAGTTGGAGGATGACCTGAAAATCCGTATTGGTACTAACTTCAATCCAGATTCCAACCGATACATCAATAATTTTGTATTTCAGCATCCTCAGTCTCGCATCAAGGTAAAAAAATGAAAACGCAAGTCACAAAAAAAGTATATGTTACCGGCGTCGCTGGAATGATTGGATCAAATACTGCCCGTGCTCTGCTCGACAATGGTCTTGCGGTGGTCGGTATTGATAACTTATGGAGAGGGAGCAAGAAAAATATTGAAGACCTTTTATCGCATAGCAACTTCACCTTCCGCCATACTGATATCATTTCGGATCATGATTGGTATCGCGACATGGGTACATCGGATGTTCTTATCCACATCGCCGATATCGTAGCGGGGATCGGGTATGTATTCTCGAATGAGTGGAGTGTTTTTCAGAAGAATCTATTAATCAATACCAGTGTGGCCCGTGTAGTAAATCAATCCAAGCCTGGACGATTCATTTACCTCGGTACGGCCTGCTCGTATCCTCAGCACTTGCAGCGTTCTGTTCAAGCGTCGATGTTGTCTGAATCAAATAAATTTCCTGCAGAACCGGAATCGGGTTATGGGTGGAGCAAGCTCGTTGGAGAAATAGAATTCCGGCTTGCTACCAAGGGGACAGATACACGATGCACTGTGCTCGATTTGCACAATGTATATGGTTGGCCATGCGCATATCGAGACGACACATCTCAAGTCATACCCGCGCTTATATTTAAAGCAATCAATGCAGCCGACAAAAAATTGTCGGTTTGGGGTGACGGTCGTCAAGGCAGGGCCTTTCTGCATGTCGCAGACGTTGTTTCGGCAATCCAGTTAGCGTTGGCTTATTCAGGTTCTCATAGTACGTTTATGATTGGTCCAAATCACTGCACGACGATCTCTGAAGTTGCTAGGCTTATACAAATGCATCCGAAGATTGAAACTGAGGAGGTAGTTTTTGATATATCAAAGCCTATGGGAGACATTGGTAGATTTGCAGATTCAACGCTGGCTTTGCAAGAGCTAGGGTGGATGCCGAAAGTGGATTTTCAGCGTGGATTGTATGATCTGATTGATAGGATCATCGATGACTGGAAATAGACGACTTTCGATTATCTTGCCCAGCTACAATGATTCGCGGATTGAACGCGCAATTCGCAGCATTAGGTGTTTCGACGATATTCAAACGGTAAAGATTGTGGTTATTGACGGAGATTCGACCAACGATATCAAGGAACTAATCAAAAATTGTCTTGTTAGCTATGATGTCTTTATTTCTGAGTCAGACAAAGGAATATTCGATGCGCTGAACAAGGGCCTAGATGCGTGCGATACAGAGTTTATCGGGTGGCTGGGTAGTGATGACATATTCACGGGGAAAGTATTAGCGAGCAGGGTAGTCGCGGCTCTCGAAAAGAGTGATCTCTTTGTGGCAGACGTCGACTTTTTCCATAATGGATTTGTTACCCGGAAGACCCACGCGCTACCGTCTCGACTGGGGTTAATGAAATTTGGGTTGCACAATCCTCACTATGCAACCTTTGGTTCGGCGACTCTGTTAAAGAGTGAGCGATTCAGGTTGGGGCTACGCGGGTCAGATATTGAATATTTCATAAAAATCTTCAACAAGAAGCCACACGTGACTAGTTCGAATGTTGTGGCAACTCTCCAAGAAGAAGGTGGATTTTCAAATAATTCATACATGGGGATTTTGCGTACTAATTTTGAAGCGATACCCCTGTTTGGGTTTCTTGGTCCCATTGCTGTGGTAATTAAACTGACTTACAAACTGATCTCGAAGCTGTATTACAGGCTTTTTCGAGTTCGCATAAAAGTTGAGCCCAGGTCAGTTCAGTGAGGCAATTTCAAGAGAGGGCGGTATAGTGGACCCCGATTTTCGGGCAATGAATTAAGAGAGTAGCCTGCTGTGAAAAAGGAGCAGGTTGTGATTGAATCAAAGCGGAAGATGTTCAGTGGAGAGTTCAAAGCGAAGGTGGCCGTGGAAGCGATTCGCGGTGTC
>JANLTU010000174.1:0-6404 GCA_031363085.1 Gammaproteobacteria bacterium | reverse complement strand
GCCGCCAGGGCTTCGACCTGCTCACCTTCCAGACCTTGCCGGCGCGCCAGTGCCAGAATCTGCTGGGCATCATCGAGTTGTCCGGCCTGGAACAAGGCATCGATGTAATGCAGCCAATAACGAGCGCAGGCCGGGTCGGCTTCCAGGGCGGTGACGAAGTAAGGCAGGCTGGCGGCGGCCTGATGCATTTGCACTGCCAGCCTGCCCAGGTTGTGGTTGGCTTCCGGATGCTTGGGCTGTTCCTGGAGAATGGCAAGGTAAAGCGCGCCGGCTTCTTGTAATTGGCCGGCCTGCTGGTGGGCGATGGCGTGCTGGAGGGCTTTATCCATGGTCATGCCGTGAATTAGTTGGCAGGCTGTCGCTTCAGCCAGGCGCCCGGCCAGTGTGTAACGTTGTGCTGCAGATCGCTTTCATTAAACGGCCATGCCGGTTGCTCAATCACAAACTCCGGATGCTTGGCGGCAAAGTCGCGTGCAGCGAACGTCGGATTATCAGTAGCCCAGGCGGGGAGACCGCGTGGTACGTCGGCGACATCGCGCATGACGCCATCCGTGGCCACGATATAGGAACCCGGTGTCACCAATTCGGCATAGGCTTCAAGTTCGTTGTGAACATGGGCGTAAGTATGATTCGAGTCGAGAATGACCAAGACCGTTTCACTCGGCTGGAGCAAAGCTTTAACTTTCGCCACGATCTCGGGCGCAGTGGAGCTGCCTTCGAGCAGTGCGATCCGCTCGCTGAGCGGATGTGCTTCGATCGCGACGCGATTGTGCGGGCGTATCTCGACATCAATGCCGATGACGCGTCCCTTCGTCATCGCCTTGCAGAGGCTGGAATAAAAAATCAGCGAGCCGCCGTGGGCCACGCCAGTTTCGATGATCACGTCCGGTTGCACCCGGAAAATCACCTCTTGCATGCGGATCATGTCTTCGGGCAATTGGATCACCGGACGGCCCATCCAGCTAAAGGTATAAGGGTATTTCTGGTTCCACCCCACCCGCACCCATTGGTGTGAAATGGCCTCGAACGCTTCTTTGGAGTACAAATTCAGACGCGTAATTTTTCCGGCATCGTCCAGGGTCAGGGTTTTGCTATCGGTGTCCAGCGTGAGTTTCATCATGTGCTCCAATCAATCAAGTCAAGTTCAATACGCGCATCGGCCAGCAAGCGTTGGTTTTCTTCGCGGTAATTCGGATTCATCAATACGGCGCATTTCACACCCCGACGCGGCAGCTCGGCGGGTGCGACGATGGGGTGGCCGGTGCCCGGAATATAGCGGCCTTGCTTGTTTGGATTCAGATCGACGACGCAATCAATCAGTGTGCACTGTGGGTCGAGCAGGTTGGCGAACGTCGCGCCCTTGGCACCGGCGCCCCACAGCGCCACATTGCCGCGCGCCTTGAGTTCGCGCAGCCGGGCCAGCCCCTTCTGCTGAAGGTTTTTTTCATCCGCCGTAAACGCGCGCGCCAGTGCCGCCGTTTCCCGGCGAGGCGGTGGCGTTGGCGCAGCGTGATCAGTGATGCGTGCTTCCAGCCATAAATATTGTCCGCCGAAAATATGCTCCACACCCTCCACGGCAAAACCGGCGCGCTGAAACGCCACGCGCATCGTGTGTGCGGTGAACAACGAGCAGTGTTCATAAAAAAAATCCCACACCACCCGCTGGCGCAGTATCCATGCCACGCACGGCGTTTCGAAGAACACGCGTGCCTGGGGGGTATGTTCCAGGGCAGCGCGTACCGCGCGCAGCAAGGCCATCGGCTCGGGCACATGCTCGATGACGTGGCGGCACACCACGATGTCGGCCGCGACATCGGTGCAGGTGTCATCGTAATAGCAGCGGCGAAACACCAGTCGTCCGTTCAGATCGGTGTCTGCTCCGACATAGCTGGGATCAAAGCCGAAGCCTTTGTTGTTCGCTCCCGGGAAATCCACCAGTGCGCGCAGAAAGTGTCCTTTGCCGCAGCCCACTTCGACGATGGTGCAGTTGCGCACCCCACGTCGCTCCACTAGATCTTTGACCAAGCCATCCAGATAGCTATCAAAATAAACCGAGCAAGACTGGGTGTTGTCGTAGTCCTCGCCATATGCCAGCAAGACCAGGTCGAACGCGCGATTGAAAATAAACTCGCAGGTGTCGCACACCACCATGTCAAGCTCGCCCCGGGTGACCGTGCGCGCGGCATTCTGGTTGGCGACGACGAGATTTTGATGCACCGGAACCTGGGGGCGGTGCAGAAACGGGGTTAAGCGCTGGCTTGCGCACACCGGGCATTGTTGAATTGTCATGGTGCCAACTCACCAATGGATTGTTCCAGCCCCTGCGACAGCGACAGCATCGGGGACCAGCCTAGATTTTTTAGTTTGGAATTTTCACCGACCAGCAATCGCGGTTCGCCGGGGCGTTCCGCAGCCAGACGCAAGATCATTTGTGGATCGGCATTCAGCCGTCGCGCCAATTCACTTGCGACCTCCGCAAGCGACACCGGCTGGCCGGAGCTGATGTTGTACGCGCCGTGTACCGGGTGTCGCAGTAACGCGACGAAGCCTGCCGCCACATCGCTGGCGTGCAGAAAATCCCGGGCTGCGCCGGCGTTGATTACGAACGGCGCGCGCCGACTGCGGAACACGTCGATCAAAGCAGGAATCAGACGTTCACGTGACTCGCCTGCACCATGCGCCAGAAACACGCGTCCCCAGGCGCAGCTCACCTGATGCTGCGCACACACCGCCATCGCCAGACGGCGCGTAGCGTCTTTGCTGGTGCCGTAGAGCGTTGCCGGATTCAGCGGAGTGCTGTCTTCGCGGCAGTCGCCGTGCGACCAGTCGTATTCCGCGCAACTGCCGGCCACGACCACCTGCTGTCCACCGGCGGCGCAAAACGCTGCAATTAATTGTGTCGTCGCATCGACCCAGCGCAGGTTCAACGGCGAGTTCCAGTATTTACCGTGCTCCGCATACCAGGCCAAGTGCAGTAGATGTGAAGCGTGCGCTTGTTTGACCTGCGCGGCGAAATCCGGCGCCGCTAATAAATCTGCCGCAATAAAATGCGCGAATGCGCTGTCGGCGGGGCGCTGCCGTCCCAGCATGATGGTCTCGATCCCTTGTCGTCGCAGTTGCTTCAGTACATGACGGCCGAGAAATCCGCTGGCGCCGGTCAGCAGCACTTTCATTGCATCGCCGCCTTGCTCACGGCCCAGGTTGCGGGCAGGCGCCGCGACGCGGTGCCAGCACAGCGCTTCACAGGCGTACTCCGATAAACCCGCTGTCGATGCGCGGATGCGCTGCATCCCGGGCGGATAACTCGATAATTGTCAAAGGCCAGGGAATCGCCAATCGCGCATCTTGCGGATGCAAACCGGCTTCGGCATCGGCAACGAAGGCGGCCGAGTGGCAATACAGCAGTTCCACGTTGTCAGTCAGGGTTTGAAATCCGTGTGCGAAACCTTCCGGAATCAGCAACGCGTAGTTGTTATCGGCCGACAAGTGTTCGGCGTGCCAGTGCAAAAACGTCGGCGAGTCGGTGCGCACATCCACAACCACGTCGAAGACCGCGCCGTGGATGCAACTAACGAGTTTCATCTCGGCATGCGGCGGGCGCTGGACATGCATGCCACGCACGGTTCCGCGCTTGCGGGTGTGAGTATGGTTGATCTGAGCAATGGGTTTAGCCCAACCGGCTGCCGCCAACTCTTCGGTGCAGAACAGGCGCGCGAGAAAACCGCGCTGATCGCCGCAGCGATGACGCTCGACCCGCTGCAGTCCTGCCAGCGGCAATTGGCAAATGTTAAAGCGACTCATGCCCAGCTCTCATACGCGGCAATTTCTGTTTCGCATAATTGTCGTGCATCGGCGCCATGGTGCTGTGCCCGATACCAGTTCATCGTGCGGTTTACCGATTCGGCCAAATGCCATTGCGGGATGATGTGCAGTGCGGCGCGTGCTTTGCTGGTTTCCAATGTGAGCCAGTGTGCTTCATGCGGTCCTGTGGTGCTGTCGCCATAGTGCATCTCGCCCCGGCCATAAGCGGCGCGCGCCAGCTCCACCACGTGGCGTACGCTGGCGGCTGCATGCGCGTCCGGGCCGAAGTTATAGGCGCCGGCCAACGCGGGTTGCATCCACAGTTTTTGCGCCAGCGTGAGATAAGCGGCGAGGGGCTCCAGCACGTGTTGCCAGGGGCGCACCGCTTGTGGTCGGCGGATCACCAAGGTTTGGCCGGACTGCCACGCACGCACCGCATCGGGAATCAACCGATCTTCCGACCAGTCGCCGCCACCGATGACATTGCCGGCGCGCGCGCTGGCGACGGCAACTCCCTGCGCGGCCAAAAACGCATCGCGATAGCTGGCGATGACAATTTCACTGGCGGCTTTGCTTGCGCTGTAAGGATCATAGCCGCCGAGCGCATCATCTTCGCGGCAGGGCACCGCTTGCTCCGGGTTGCGATACACCTTGTCGGTGGTCACCATCACCGCCACGCGCACGCTGTCCAACCCGCGCAGTGCATCCAGCAGGTGCGCAGTACCCATCACATTGCTGGCGAATGTTTCCAGTGGCGCGCGGTAGCTGGCGCGCACCAGCGGTTGCGCGGCAAGGTGCAACACGACCTGCGGTAGCGCCTTGTGCACAATCCGGCGCAGTGCGGCGGCGTCGCGGATATCAACAATATGGCTTGCAATACCCTCGGACACGCGCGCCAGCTCGAACAAGTTCGGCGTGGTCGTGGGCGGTAACGCGACGCCGGTGACGCGCGCGCCAAGACCTTGCAACCACAGCGTCAACCAGCCGCCTTTGAAGCCGGTGTGGCCGGTCAACAACACGCGCTGGTCGCGCCAGAAATTTTTGTCGAGCGGTATCACCATACCTTCCACGGCGCCTTGCCTGAATCCCAGAGGGACTCCAGCAGTTTCTTTTCGCGCAGCGTGTCCATCGGTTGCCAGAAACCGTTGTGCTCGAAGGCGCGTAGCTGGTTGTCTGCTGCCAGCCGGGCCATCGGTTCCAGTTCCCAGCAGGTGCTGTCTTGCGCGATAAGGTCGATCACCCGGGGCGAGAGTACAAAAAACCCGCCGTTGATCCAGCCGCCTTCGCCTTGGGGTTTTTCGATAAACCCGCGCACCTGATCGCCGTCCAATTCCAATAAACCGTAACGACCCGGCGGCTGCACCGCAGTGACAGTCGCAAGTTTCCCATGCGTTTTGTGAAATGCAATTGTCGCGGTGACGTCTACATTCGAAAAGCCATCGCCGTAGGTGAAACAAAACGCCGCGTCACCCTTTAAATATTCAGCGACGCGTTTCAGGCGGCCACCGGTCATGGTGCTGTCGCCGGTGTCCACCAGCGTGACCTTCCACGGTTCGGCGTGTTTCTCGTGCACGGCCATGCGATTGTTGGCCATGTCGAAGGTGACATCCGACATGTGCAGAAAATAATTGGCAAAATATTCCTTGATCAGATAACCGCGATAACCGCAGCAAATGATGAAATCGTTCACGCCATGCGCGGAATACGTTTTCATGATGTGCCACAGGATCGGCTTTCCGCCGATCTCAACCATCGGTTTGGGTTTGATATAGGTTTCCTCGGAAATGCGCGTGCCCAGACCCCCGGCAAGAATGACGGCCTTCATCGAAATCTCTCCGGGCTTGTGTTGATGCTGTCGTTCATGCAACGAACTCGCGCGCCCACTTTTCAAACATAGCGCGGTAGGCGGTTTCGACCGCACGTGCGAAGCCCGGCCCATCCATCAGCGGTGAGCTGTGCATGCGCGCGCGCAGACCAGCGCGTAGCTGCGCCAACGCATGAACGTCTTGTGTCAACGCCACCGCCTTGTCGATGTACTCGGCGTGGCTGTCTGCGACCCATTCGGGTAAGCCGAGGTTGGTCATGAAGCTTGTGCCAATCCGCCCCAGCGGGGGACGGCTGGCCAAGGTCAACATAGGCACCCCCATCCACAGTGCATCCAGCGACATGGTGCCGGCGCTGTGCGGGAAGCTGTCCAGCAGCACATCAAAATCATTCAGGCCGGTAAAGATGTTGGTGCTCCTGCGCATGATGACGCGCGCGGGATCCATGCCGTGCTTAAGCATGAATTGCCGGTAATGTTTTTGGGTGAACGGGTCGGCAAACGAACGAAAATCGAGGATCAAACGTGCCGAGGGGATGCGGCTCAGGATTTCGCCCCACACCCGGAAGGTGTGGTGGTTCAAGCGCTCGGTGCGGCCCGAGTAGCCGAAGGTGACGTAGCCATTTTTCACACAGGGCGACGCTGCGATAGCGGCGGTCACCTCCGGCGGCTGGTAGGCCACAAAGCAGTGCGGTAAGCGCACGATGGTTTCGCGTGCCAAGGTTTCTGCCGGTGCGATGTAAGGATCGAACAAGACGTAATCGACCATCTTCAGGCCGGT
>JANLTU010000171.1:0-6520 GCA_031363085.1 Gammaproteobacteria bacterium | reverse complement strand
GCTACAAGCCGGTCCACAAAGGCCTCAAAATGCTGGCAGTCGACTTTGATCGACACGCGCTGTGCCACTTGATTGATCACGAGTTAGATCTCGCCCCGTTCCACGCCCGCTACCAGAATGACGACCACGGCGCACCGGCGTTTGATCCGGCGGCGCTGCTGAAGATTGTGTTGCGGGCGACAGCCAACCGCACTTCACCACGCTGGCCGCCCTTGTGTCGGAGTTGGGCGACACCGTGGCCGCGCTGTTCGCGCAGGTGTGGGTGGTGTGCGATCGGCAAGGCTTGATCGGACGTGAGATGTTTGCCATTGATGGCGTGAAGCTGCCGTCCAACGCCAGTAAAGCCAAATCCGGCACACGCAAAGATTATCAACGTCAGCTCAGCAAGATGGAAACGGCGGCGCAGAAGATCGTGGCTCAGCATTGTCAGGCGGACACTGCGCTGCGCGATGCCGCCGTGGCGGCGCGTGAAGCCAGAAAGCTTGCGCGGCTGCACACCACGGAGCGCGCAACCGGGTTCAGATTTGGGTTTTCCTACATCGTCGTTAGCCTAGCGTCTGCCCCCTTGCGCGCAGCGAAAGCCGATGTCGTTAAAGGCGCGTGACGGCTGTTCGTAGTCGCGAAACGAGGTGCGATAAAAGTACGGCACGGCGTAATGGCCGATGCCGCCCCAGCCGCCGCCGCGCACTACTTTGTGGGTTTCGCCGTACCGTTGGCTGTTAAAGTCGGCACCTGGATACGCTTGGTACCAGTCCTGCACCCACTCGGAAACATTGCCGGCCATGTCGTGCACGCCGTAAGGTGAAACGCCGTTCGCGAACGAGCCCACCGGCATTACCCCACTGCCGCCGCCGGCATTGGCGCGTTTTGCATCCCAGATATTGCCCCACGGGTAGTCGCGGCCGTCGGTGCCACGCGCGGCTTTCTCCCACTCCGCTTCGCTGGGTAACCGCTTGCCGGCCCAGGCGCAGTAGTCGTAGGCGTATTGCCACACGATATTCGCCACCGGCTCGTGGGCCCAGGCGGGTGGCTGCTTGGCAATCTGTTCGCTCAACAATTTGGGATTGCCGCGCCCGCTGCTGAGCATGAACTTGGCAAAGGCGTCGTTGTTGACTTCAAACTGATCGATGTAATAGGCCGGCAGGCTGAGGGTGCGCTGCGGATGTTCGTCGACATACCACGGCTGGCTGTAGCCGAACTCACGCGCCTTGTTTTCGGTGTCAAGTTTTTCACTGCCCATGATGAATGCGCCGGCCGGGATCAGCACCATGGCGTCCGCGCGTGGTGTAGGTAAATTCACCGCAAGTGGTGCAACTGCTACCGGTGGCGGCGTGGCATCGCAACTGCTGAGCGCACCCAGCAATGCCGCGTAGGCAAGATGCAATTTAAGGCGTTTTGACATAAATCAGCGCAAATTAACCTGTTTGATTTGGTGTCGGCGCGGTCTGCCCTGCGCAGCGTGTTGTGCACACGCACCGATGGATCACAGTGTAATAAGTTCGCGCGCATTCGACCGCCACTTTTTTTCGACGCATGAACGGCGTAAGGTTTCGCAACTCACGTAACCACGGAGAACTCGCCATGCATCGTTTCATTGCTTTTGCTCTTGCACTGAGTGCGGTTAGCACGCAAGCCCGCGCCGCCGACAGCAACGTGCCACTGTATGACAATTTAGGAACACATCACCAAAAAATCAGCACTGCCGAGCCGCTCGCACAGCAATACTTTGATCAAGGCTTGCGCCTGACCTACGGCTTCAATCACGACGAAGCGCTCGCGTCATTTAAAAAGGCCGCCGAGCTCGACGACAAATGCGCGATGTGTATCTGGGGTCAGGCATTATCAATGGGGCCGAATATCAACTTGTCGATGGACCTCAAACAGGAACCTGCCGCGTACGCACTCGCACAAAAAGCGCTGACACTTAGCAAGTCCGTCAAGACTACCGTGGTGGAGCGCGCACTCATCGCCGCGCTGGCGCAACGTTACGCCAAGGAGCCCGGCGACCAACGCAGTGCACGCGACCAAGCCTATGCGCAAGCGATGCGCGAAGCGGCAAAACGCTTCCCCGCCAACACCGATGTCACGACCCTGTTCGCGGAAAGCCTGATGGATTTGCAACCGTGGGATTACTGGACCGCCGACGGCCAGCCCAAAGGCGCGATCAACGAAATCATCGCCGCGCTGGAGTCGGCCATCAAGCTCGATGAAAATCATCCCGGCGCCTGCCACTACTATATTCACGCAGTCGAAGCCTCGCACCAACCGCAGCGCGCGCTGGATTGCGCCAAGCGCTTGCCTGGCCTGATGCCCGGGGCCGGCCACTTGGTGCATATGCCGGCGCACACCTTCGTGCGTGTGGGTATGTACCAGGAAGCCATCACCGCCAACGAACACGCGACCCACACCGACGAAAAATTTATCAAGGACCGGAACCCGCAGGGCTTTTATCCGTCGATGTATTACAACCACAACCTGCATTTTTTGTATTTTGCCAACATGACCGCCGGGCATAGCGCCGACGCCCTCAAAGCGGCGCGCCGACTGACCGCCAACATCCCGGCCGAAATGCTCAAAGAGATGCCGCCTGCGGAAGCGTTTATTCCCGCACCGCTGTACGCGCTGGCGCGTTTCGGCAAGTGGGATGAAATAATTCAAGAACCGGAACCTGCCGAGAGCTTGAACTTCACCAAAGGCATTTGGCATTTCGCACGCGGACTCGCCTACAGCGCGAAGAACGATGCCGAAAAAGCCCGCACGGAAGCCGCCGCATTAAGCCAACGCGCGGCTGCTCAAGCACCGGAACACACGGCGGGTTTTAACTCCGCGAAAGTCTTGCTGGGCATCGCCGGCGATGTGCTGAACGCGGACATCGAACAGCGCGCCGGCCATCTCGACGCCGCCATAAAATTATTGCAGCAGGCGGTTGTGGTCGACGATGGCTTGATCTACGACGAGCCGCCGGACTGGTTTCAGCCGGTACGCCAACGCCTTGGTGCCACCCTGCTGGCCGCCGGCAAAGCCGCCGATGCGGAAAAAGTCTACCTCGACGACCTCGCCCGAAATCCCGAAACCGGCTGGTCGCTGTACGGCTTGAAACTCAGCCTCGAAGCGCAGAAAAAAACCAAGGAGCTGGCCACCGTGGAGCAGCGTTTCAAGAAAGCCTGGAATGGTGCGGACGTGACGCTGAGTGCGTCGCGGTTTTAAAAACGACATTACGCGAGCGCCATGCGTGCTGCTCGCGTAACGCACTGAAATACTATTTTGCCGCGCTAATCACCGCGTCTTCGATAATCAGCGGGTACAAGTAACCCGCCCCGAAATCACGGTCCAGCGTCACCTTGCCCACGATGCTGACCACGTCGCCTTCTTTCGCCGTCTGCGTACTGGTGACGGTAATGTCGTTGGTGCCATCCTTACCGGTGCCGTCCTGAATGTGCAGGAAATTCTTCTTCATGACGTTATTGTTGACCTTGACCACCTTGCCTTTGAACGCAACCTGTTTGCCCTTGAGCTGCGCTTTCTCGACATTTAACGCTTCGACGGTTTTCGCCGCCGCCGCATCGGCCGCCATCGCCACGCCACCGCCCATCACCGCTGCCGCCAACGCCACCGCCACCACTGTCTTTGCGAACATGGAAAATCCTCAGTTGTTATGAAATAAAGCGGCCACGTTAGCAGGCGGCAACTACCCCGGTCAAAATAAAATAGCCGAGTAAATCAGTAGTGCGGCGGCGGAGTTTCTTCGCTGGCCGGAACCGTGAGCGACGGCGCCATGATCCGCAACTGCCCTTTTAACAGCGCCTGCGCGCGTTCCAATTGTACGATCCGCCGTTGCTGCGTGATGATCACCTCGTTGAGCTCGTTGATGGTGTTGTCCTGAAAGGACAGACGTGTTTCCAACTCAGTGAGCCGCGCGTCGACAGAACTTGAAAAACTGGACCCAATCATGGATTTTTTCCGATGTGCATCAAGGCTCTTGGTAAACACGCTCAACGAAACGGCATGGGAGCGTATGCGCCGGGTAGAGCTGCGTAATTTTCATCCACAGTTCGCCGATCACGGTTTGAATCTTGGCGATGGGCGGCTTGACTTCAATCACCAAGCCACAATGCGTGTCGTCGCCGACCAGCAGCGTTTTGCGAAATTGCTGCCCGGCCTGTTCGGCCACTCTGACTTGTTTAATAATCTTCGCGGCGGTCAATTGCCGATGCGCTTCGGCTTGCACGCGTTGCTGCGCACCTTGCTTAAGTCGATCCACATTGGCTTTTGCCTCGACGTCACCTTGCTCTGCGGCGCGCTGATACCAGCGTAACGCATCACGCTCATTTTTGACGACCCCCGTGCCGCTTTCGTAGAAACGCCCCAGGTTCAACTGAGCGCGGACATGCCCTTGTTCCGCCGCCTTGCGCTGCCACTTGAATGCGGCCAAGTCATCCTGTTTCACCCCCAGTCCGTGCGCGAACATCATTCCCACGTTATATTGACCGCGCACATAACCCTGCTCTGCGGATTTGCGAAACCATTTAACCGCCTCGGCATCGTCACGGGTTACGCCGCGCCCGTCGGCGTACATGACCCCCAGATTATTTTGTGCGTCGGCATGCCGTTGCTCCGCCGCTTTACGGTACCAAAGCAAGGCTTCGGCATAATCTTGCGGCACGCCGCGTCCGTTTTCGTACATGTTGCCCAGATTATTTTGTGCACCGGCATGGCCGTGTTGCGCGGCGATGCGATACAACTTCATCGCCTCTGCATCGTCTTGCTGTACGCCACGTCCATTCGCGTACAGCACGCCCAAATTAAAGTGCGCGGCCACTTGGCCCTGCTCCGCCGCTTTGCGGTACCACACCGCCGCCTCAGTGGTGTCCTGCTGCACCCCGCGTCCATTCTCAAGCACCACCGCCAAATTGTTTTGACCATCGGCATGGCCTTGTTCCGCCGCCTTGCGGTACCAAGCGTAGGCTTCCGCATCGCCCTGGATCACGCCCCGTCCGCTGGCGTACACTGCGCCGATGTGATTTTGAGCGCTGGCAAAGCCTTGCATCGCCGCCTTGCGATACCACATGATGGCCAGTGTATCGTCACGCCTCACACCGCGCCCGCTGGTGTACATCACGCCCAAATTGTCTTGACCTGCTGCAAACCCTTGTTCCGCCGCCTTGCGGTACCACTTCACTGCCTCAACGTCATCCCGCTTCACACCGCGCCCGCTGGCATACATGCAACCCAGACCGTTTTGTCCTTGAACATTGCCCTGCTGCGCAGCCGCCCGATACCATTTGACGGCTTGCACATCATTGCGCGGCACGCTGAAGCCGTTTGCGATCATAAAGCCGTAACCATATTGCGCATCCGCCTCCCCTTGCTCGGCCGCAATGCGATACCACTTTACCGCCGCCACATAGTCTTGCAGCGTGCCGCGACCGCTTTGGTACATGCGCGCCAAACTGTATTGCGCCTTGCTGTAGCCTTGCTCCGCTGCATTGCGAAACCACTTCACCGCCGCCTCGTCATCTTGGGCCACGCCGCGACCGTTTTCGTACATGATGCCCAGATTGTATTGAGCATCGGCATTATTCTGCTCGACCGCCTCGCTGAACCACGTGACCGCCTCGCTATCATCTTGCCGCACGCCGCGCCCGTTGGCATACATCAAGCCCAAGCTGTTTTGTGCCGGCGCGTCGCCCTGCTTAGCCGCGAGGCGGTACCAAGTCACTGCGGTTTCATCATCTTGCTTTACGCCCAGGCCGCGCTCATACATGACGCCCAAACTGTATTGTGCCTGGGCATTGCGGCTTGCTGCCGCGACACGAAATTCACGCTCGGCAGCCGCGTAATCACCACGTTGATAGGCGGCCGCACCCTCTTCAAGACCCGCCTGCGCCGCGCCGCAAAAAAACATGAAAATGATCGTGCTTGGTTTTCTCATGACTCATCCATCAAGCTACTTTCCGTTTCGCACTGACCTCAGCGTCGTCGAACATTTTACGCATACGAGCTCACAAACGAATTCGCGTGAAATGTGTCGCAGGCCACAATTTACGCGCCCTCAAATTCTAGGGTTACTGGTCCGGTGAATTCGTTTTCAAACTTGCATTGGAATGCCGCAACGGCTCAGGAACAACCGCTGGGATGGGTGTGTCAGCGCCGCGCGCAAGGCAAGTGTTTTTGCCTCGGCGCTCGCGCGTGCACGATAGCTAAACAGCTCCGTGGGCGGCATGATGCGCGTTAAAGCAAGTTGCATAGAGGCGTCTGGATGACCCGCTGGCGCAGGCCATCCAGACATCGACGGCATTTAATAGAGGTACACCGCGCCGGCCCCGCTGGCGGAATTATCCCCCTGACCCGGTACGGTGTTGTTTATGCCGGTCGCGGCACTATCTTCGGCATATGCGCCAACGGCGAGGGTGTTACCGTTGCCGGAGAGGGCAACCGACGTGCCGAAGTAATCTGTTATTTCGGGATTGCTGGCCTTGACATAGGCTTGCTGTGTCCAGGCAACACCGGATCGAGTATA
>JANLTU010000146.1:0-15600 GCA_031363085.1 Gammaproteobacteria bacterium | reverse complement strand
CATTGAGATCACTGAAACCGAAATACTTGTGGTAATCATCAAGGGTCGGCGCACTGTCCGAAGCAAGCACAGTTCTTACAAAGTTTTCAATTTCAGGAGGTATCGCTAACGCTGGCGCACTATCCTGGCCATAACTCGTTTTCGGTAGCACCAAAATGGCAACAAGCATCGCAACTGCGAACGACCTTAAAACATCTCTTGCTCTTAGACTGCTGGACGCGGAATCAAAAGCAGAACATACAGATAAAAAACCAAATCCTCTTTCCATGAGCTACCCCTCCTTAGGTTTTTTTCGTTATTGATGCTTCGAATTGTTCCTCACCCTACTTGTTAAACGAGCTGATATGAAAACTCTAGTCGCTAAATATTTCAGTTCGAAGAACGTCGCGTAAGAATGTTTTTTGCCACCCACCTATATTTTCTATGCTCAGCCTTCCGTGTTGTTAACCCGGCTCGCGCATAAGGCACACAACAAAATCAGCGTTCGTTCTCGAATATACCTCGTGTCGTCGCTTATTGAACATCGTCCGTTTTGACTAGAGCGCTCGCCAATTTACGATTACCAGGATTAAACCGCACCGCATGCTGCGCGAGGTCAAGACGCTCTGCGTGGGTTAAGTCGTTATTCGCAAAGAACGGCTCGGCGAACACGTCTGCCATCGGCGGGTCTTCACGCTAGGAAAGGTAGATGGCCATTTCAAAAAAATAGCACCGCCAGCGGGGCTAAGACCTTGAGCGCCAGCAGTTCACCACTGCCCACTGCTGGTAAATCAGAAAAACAAAATCTGGCTGAAATATTCGTGATTGCTGAACGAGGCTCCGCACGGTGTATGAGAACCCTCCCCTGCACACGCCGCCAACACATCCCTTTATTTCCACCATCGCCTACCGATACACAAGAGTTCACCCCACTTCTTGGAGCAATGCGTTGAACGAACCGGTACGCCTAGCGCCCGATGCGTTTTTTCTGCCCAACTTCTGCGACGTGCGCATGGTGTTCGCCGTGATCGTGATCGGCGAGTTGCTGGCGTTTGTGCTGACGCTGACACCGTTTGCGCCCGGCAGCGAGCGCTGGAGCCAACTCAGTGTGATTTCACTGTTTGTGCAGTGGGTGGGCTTAAGCAGCGCTGCGGTGCTGTGCTACACCCGCAGACAACTGGGGCGCCTGCCAGAAAACACGGCCGCCACCATCAGCTACGCGTTGCTGCTGCTGGTGACACTGGTGTTGAGTGAAATCGCTTACCGTATTGCGCTACTGACTGGATTCGGCTGGGATGTGGCGCCCTCCTGGCATGCCGAATTGCTGTTGCGCAACCTAGCCATCAGCGCGGTCGTGAATGCGGTTACGCTGCGTTACTTTTACGTGCAGCATCAGTGGGAACAGCAGGTCAAGGCGGAATCGCAAGCGCGCATCGCTGCCTTGCAGGCGCGTATCCGTCCGCATTTCTTGTTTAACAGCATGAACACCATCGCCAGCCTGACACGCAGCGATCCGGCGCTGGCCGAGGAGGCGGTGCTCGACTTGGCGGATTTATTTCGCCACAGCTTGGCCGACGCCGGACAGCAAGTCACGCTGCTGGAAGAACTCGAACTGTCACGCCGTTATCTGCGCATCGAACAACTGCGCCTGGGTGAACGTTTGCGCGTCGAGTGGGATATCGCAGCGCTGCCGGGCGACGCCTTGCTGCCGCCGTTGAGCGTGCAACCGTTGCTGGAAAATGCCGTGTACCACGGCATCGAGCCGCGTGCCGACGGCGGCGTTATCCGCGTGCACGGGCAACGCACGGGCGACTGCTTAATCCTGCGCATCGAGAATCCGGTGCCGGAGCATAACCATCATCCGCGCCATGGCAACCGCATAGCGCTGGAAAACATCCGCCTGCGTTTCGAAGCGCTGCACGGCGCGCGCGGCGGCCTGAGCAGCGTGCAGAAAGAAAACAGCTTCCACGTCGAGTTACGTTTTCCCTACGTGGCCAAACCGTCATGAAAATATTAATTGTCGACGACGAACCCCTGGCACGCAAACGCCTGGAACGCCTGCTGGAAGAAATCGGCGGCTGCGACGTGGTCGGCGAAGCCGCTAACGGTGCCGACGCGCTGCGACGCAGCAGCGAATTGAACCCGGATATCGTGCTGCTGGATATTCGCATGCCCGAAATGGACGGGATTGAAACCGCCAAGCAGCTCGCCCGCTTGGCGAATCCACCGGCGCTGGTTTTCGTCACTGCGTTTTCCGATCACGCACTCAGTGCATTTGAAACGCACGCGGTGGACTACCTGGTTAAACCGATTCGCAAAGAACGCTTGCAGCAGGCGCTGGCCAAGGCGCACACGCTGAATCGCGCGCAACTCGCCGCGCTCGCCAAAGCAGATGCGGTGCCGACCGGGCGCGCGCACTTAAGCGTGACGGTGCGCGGCAACCTGGAGCTGATTCCCATTGACGACGTGTTTTATTTTCATGCCGACCAGAAATACGTGCGGGTGCGTTCGGCACGTGGTGAAGCGCTGATTGAAGATTCACTGAAACAACTGGAGGATGAATTTCCCGCGCGCTTCATGCGCATTCATCGCAACGCCCTGGTGGCGGTGGCGCATATCTCCGGCATCGAAAAAGACCACCTCGGACGCTGCTACCTGAAGTTGCGCCACAGCGACGAGAAGCTGGAAATCAGCCGCCGGCTGTTGCCGGAAGTGCGGCGGCATCTGAAGAACTAATTTCCGCGCAGCTTGATACCGGCGGCGGCGATACTGTCGTCCAGATACGCGGAGTAGAAATCGATATTGTCGACGCCCACGATGCGCGGCACCAGTTCGCGGCCCTGCGCATCGACCAACAACAACGTCGGCGTGACATAAACCTTGAACTTGCGCGATAACTCGCTGGCGTCGATGCGCTTGCCGTCGAAGTCGTTCACCGTCGCATAGCTGTCGATCATGAAACGGCGCACGATCACCTTACCGTTGTACGCACCAGTGCCGTAACTGGGATTGAGTACTTCGCGATCCAGCTTGTCGCAGTAGTTGCAATGGTCTTGCGCGAACACCAACAACAGCGGCAGATGTTGGTTCGCAACCAAGGCGGCATCGGCCGCTAAATCACGCGTCACCGGTACGCTGGCCAACGCCACGTCTGGGCTGGCCGCACGTGCCATACCAAGACATAAAACCATCATGATCACTAACCACTGTAAATAACGCATGTTCTGCCATTGCCTCAGGTCATTTTGCAGGCAGTGTCAGCCGGCAGCCGGGCAATTAATGCGCACTGCGTCTAAATTCACCAGCTCGGACGCAGCCAACATTGGGTTGTAGAAAATGACATTAAAACCTACCGGACAGTAGTTGTAGTGCCGCCATGCTCCAACGTTGGTCTATATCGGTGGCGAATCGAACGCGTTGCTCAGCTTCGACCCCAATACCCCAGCCGTTTGCGAATCTTGAGCTTGCGCCACAGGTTCAGCGGCTTGGATTTGGCGTTACGCGCACCGGCAGCGATAAAGCCGTCCACCGCTGCCAGTACTCGTTCACTCGAATGCCCGTCGCGGTGGGGGTGGATGCTGTTAGCGTAATCGCGTACCGCCTGCATGAGTTCGGCGGGGCGCGACAGCGCGTGTTCGATAGCGGGCTTGAGTTGTTGCGGTTGGTGGATGTCGATGAGCTGCGGACCGGGGCAGCGATTGTTGAAGGTGATCACCGGCCTGTAGGTTAGGGTGAATTCGTGCAGCGCTGACGAGGTGTCGGACACCATCACGTCGACCTGCGGGAACAGGTCGAGGATATTGTCCTCAGTTGCGAAGCGCAGGAATTCGCCTTCCAACGCGCGATACTTGGCCACGGTCGCAGGATTCATTTTTGGATGTAATGTCACGATCCAGCGCCATTGCCCGCTGCGGGATAAGTCACGCACAGTTTCGTACAAAGTTTCGGCGGCGCTCCACGACGGCGAAAAGGTCGAGTGATACAACACCACCGGCGGCAAATGCAACGCTGGCGCATTCGCTTCGAGTTGCTGCAGGAACGGATCAAGTTTCGGCCAGCCGGTCTCGCGCACGCTGAAGTGCCTAAGCTTGTCAGCGAGTGCGGCGAAAGCGCGCGTATCGCCTGGCCCGGTAGTGCAATACAGATCGAAAAATCCGCGAATATAAATATGGCGCGGCTTGCCGGCGTTGAAACCGTGAAACACGCTGACTTTCACGCCCGGAAAAAAATGCGGAATCGCGTTGCTCGACGTGAAAATAGCCGTGGGATGCCAGCGGCGCACTTCGGCAACGCTGCTGAGCAGGCGTTCATCGCTGCGTAACTCTTCGGAACCGGCGCGATCAAAAAACCATGCGGCGGCGTCGCCGCGCGCGCGGATCGCCGCTTGCAGCGGGCGCAAAATCGCCAAGGCATAGCGCTCCGATCCGTACAGTAAATAACGATTAGCCATGCGAGGAGTTAACGGTCAAGACCGTGCTCGATAAGCACGCGCGCCGCCGCTTCACGCGACTCGGGATTGTGCTGCATTTCGTAATAGCGAATGCGTTTGTAGACGGCGTAACTCGCCGCCGTGTGCGCAACGATAAAACCGCGCCAGCCGTCCAGCACCGCCAAGCGCAACAGGTAGTCTTTGAAAAACGTGCCGATGAAAATAAACGGACATTCCCACATGCGTGGCGACCGGCCGCGATCTCGCCAATCGCGCGCTTTTAATTCCGAGTAACGCAGCACCTTGAGTTGCTTGTGCACTAAGGTCGGATTCTGGTAATGCAGAAACGCAGTTTTAAACGTCTCAGTCGTGCCGTTAAAAATCAGATGTTCATGCACGCGCGTGTCGGTCCAGCGCGCGCGCGCGCGATGATAAAAGCGCCCCAATTTCTCGCCCACCATCGGCCGGTACCAGGACATCGGCGCGCCCATATAGAGCGCCGAGCGGCGCAAAATCGCGCCGGATTTCTGGGATGGCAGCAAGGCCGGCAGGCGTTGCACAAATTCCTGCACCAACTCCGGCGACAGGGTTTCATCCGCATCCAGAAACAAAATCCAGTCATGGGTGGCCAGTGTTGATGAGAAATTGCGCTGTGGCCCGAAACCTAGCCAGTCTTGATGCACCACGCGTGCGCCATGCGCTTGTGCAAGCGCGACCGTGGCGTCGTTGCTGCCGGCATCGATAACAATTTTTTCGTCAACAAACGGCACGCTGTCCAGGCAACGCGCAATGTTGTGCGCCTCGTTGCAGGTCATTACCAACAAGGTCACCGGGAATTTTTTTTGCGGGTCGTTCATTGCGCTACATTAGCAGGAAAGTTGCGCAATCGCAGTTGACGAAAATTAACTGTGTTCGTCAATCCAGGCGGACTGAATTGCTTCCAGGATTTTCTCGCCGGAATGCTCAGGAGCATCAGCGAAATCTTCCAGCTCGCACACCCAGCGGTGCAGGTCGGTAAAGCGGATAAATTTAGGGTCGATGTCCGGATGGGTCTCGGCCAATTGCATTGCGATTTCGCGCGTGTCGATCCATTTCAATTTCATCGCATGCCACCTTTAGTGATTTTCGGACGCAAGATTAATGGTGTATTTGGGAATCTCGATGACCAGATCCTGCTCGGCGATTTTGGTCTGACAGCTCAGGCGCGACTGCGGCTCCAAACCCCAAGCCTTGTCGAGCATGTCTTCTTCTTTCTCGGTGGCGCTCTCCAATGATTCTAACCCCTCGCGCACGATCACGTGGCAGGTGGTGCAGGCGCAGGCTTTTTCGCAGGCGTGCTCAATGGCAATACCTGCCCCCAAGGCAGCGTTGCAGATCGTGGTGCCGGTGGGCGCCTCAATGACTTTGCCCTGCGGGCAGATCTTGCTGTGGGGCAGAAAAGTAAGTTTTGGCATGTTTAGAGATCTTTGAGTTCAGCGACGCGACGGCCGGTCAGCGCTTTGCGTATGCCCGCGTTCATGCGGCGTGCGGCGAATTCAGCGGTGGTTTTGTCGAGCGCAGCGATGGCGCTTTTGATTACATGTTCGTCGCTGCCGGCGCGGGCACTGCGCAGCGCCTGCATCGCGGTGTCAATTGCAGCGCGTTCGGCAGTATTCAACAAGGTTTCTGCATCGGCTGCCAACGCGGCGCTCACCGCGTCGAGCAGGCGGTCGGCATCCACTTGCTGTTCGCGTAACTGCCGCGCCGCCACATCATCGGAAGCGTGATCGATGGACTCACGCAGCATGGTTTCAATTTCGCTGTCGGTCAAGCCATACGACGGTTTCACCTGAATGCTGCTCTCGATACCGGTGGTTTGTTCCTTCGCACTCACCGACAGCAAGCCATCGGCATCAACTTGAAACAGGATGCGAATGCGCGCGGCCCCGGCCGCCATCGGCGGAATGCCGCGCAATTCAAAACGCGCCAGCGACCGGCAGCCGCTCACCACATCGCGTTCGCCTTGCACAACGTGGATCGACAGCGCCGTCTGGCCATCCTTGTAAGTTGTAAAGTCTTGACCCCGTGAAACCGGGATCGTGGTATTACGCGGGACAATCTGTTCCACCAAGCCACCCATGGTTTCAATACCCAGCGACAGCGGATTTACATCTAGCAGCAGCATGTCGATGTCGGGTTTGTTGCCCACCAGCACGTCGGCCTGAATGGCCGCGCCTAATGCGACGACTTTATCCGGATCAATTGTGGTGAGCGGCAGACGCCCGAAAAATTGCCCGACCAATTCGCGCACACGCGGCACCCGCGTCGACCCACCCACCATCACGACTTCACGCACCTGTTCAAGCTTGATGTTGGCATCGCGCAGCGCGCGGCGGCACGATGCCAGACTTTTTTGAATCAAAGAATCGATGAGTTCGTTGAGCTTGGTGCGTGTCAACACGCCGTCCCAAGCCTGGTTCGCAGCGAGTTCCACGTGCAGTACGACTTGCTGCGCGTCGGTCAGTTGCTCTTTCGCAACGCAGGCATCGCGCAATAACCGGCGCAATAACATCGCGTCCGCGTCGTCGCCGATCTGCGCTTCACGCATGATCCACTCGGCGATGACGTGATCCATGTCGTCGCCGCCCAGCGCCGAGTCGCCGCCGGTGGCCAGCACTTCAAACACACCGCGATGCAAGCGCAACACCGACACATCGAAGGTACCACCGCCCAAGTCGTACACCACGTACACGCCTTCAGCCTGATGATCGAGGCCATAGGCTACCGCCGCTGCGGTCGGCTCGCTCAGCAAACGCAACACGTTCAGCCCGGCCAGACGCGCCGCGTCTTTGGTGGCTTGCCGCTGCGCGTCGTCGAAATACGCCGGGACGGTCACCACCACGCCGTCGAGCTCGGCGGCCAGCGTTTCTTTCGCACGCTGTTTAAGCACTTTCAAAATTTCCGCCGAAACTTCCACCGGGCTGACCGCTCCGGCAGAAGTGACAATGCGCGGCACGGCGGAATCTGCTGCTGCAAAACGGTATGGCAACTGGTTGCCCAGTTTCTTGACGTCGTCAACACCGCGCCCCATCAAGCGCTTCACCGACGCGATAGTATTGAACGGATCGTGCACCGCGTTGGCTTTGGCATCATCGCCGACACGCGGCGCAATCCCCGAAACATACTGCACCACCGACGGCAGCAAGTGACGACCATGCGCATCCGGCAGCGTTTCGGCAACGCCGCTGCGCACGGTGGCGACCAGTGAATTGGTAGTCCCCAAATCAATGCCCACCGCCACGCGTCGCTCGTGTGGACGCGGTGTCTGGCCGGGTTCGCTAAGTTCTAAAAGGGCCATGGGAATTAATTTCTCATCGCTATCCGCAGGTTGCGGCTAAATGTGTGCTTCGACTTCTTCAGCTTCGGCGCGCAGTTTGTTAATAAAGCGCAGTTTCTGTACATGCTCGCTGGCACTGCGCAAAGCCGCCGCGTCGCCGCGCGCAAAGGCCTCCGCCAAGGCGCCCAACGTTTGCTGTTCGAGCGCGTCGATGGTCGCAAATATTTTTGTGAGCGCTTGCGCACTGCTACGCACCTCACCCAAGGCTTCGCGCAATTCCATTTGCTCCATCAAAAATTCAGGATCGACCCGGCGCGCGGATTCGTCATCGACGACAACCTCGCGCAAGTGCAACAAGTACAGCCCGCGCTCGACCGGGCTTTTAAGCGTGCGAAATGCGTCGTTGATATTCGCCGCCATTTGCACCGCAAGCCGTCGTTCCTGATCGCTGCTATGGGCGTATTTGTCGGGATGCACGAGGCGTTGCAGTTCGCGATAACGCCCGGTCAACACCTCCAAATCAATTGCGAAGCCGGGGGTTAAATCGAAGATTTCAAAGAAATTGCGCGCGGGATTGGACACTGCACCATCACTAAAATTTTAAAGGGGCCTCCGAAAGTTTCATAAAGGTGCGCGGTGCGTGGCAAGGCGGAAAAGCGCGAAGAAGCGGAGTGTACACGTAGTACCTGAGCATTCTCGGCAACTGCTCCCTGCGTTGCCCTACCTCCTGCATCCAATACAGTCGTGAGCGCTTTTCCAACGCCGCCAGCGCGGCTTTAGGAAGTTTTTCAGAAGCACCTAAACCTGGAAACTTTCGCCACAACCGCAAGTGTTTTTCTCGTTAGGATTATTGAATTTAAACCCTTCCTTGAGACCTTCACGTGCGAAGTCAAGCTGTGTTCCATTGAGATAAACCAAGCTCTTCGCATCGACCACGACCTTCACGCCGTGATCTTCGAATACGGTATCGTGCGCATCGATGTTATCGATAAATTCCAACACGTATGCAAGGCCCGAGCAGCCGGTGGTGCGTACACCTAAACGCACACCCACGCCTTTGCCGCGTTTCTCAATGAAGTTTTTTACGCGCGTCGCAGCGCGTTCCGTCAGTGTGACACTCATGTTAATGGGCCGCCCATTTAACCGATTTCAAATCAACGCCGTCTTTGTACATTTCCCACAGCGGCGACAGTTCGCGCAGCTTGGCGATTTTTTCGCGCAGCAGTTTAATCGAGTAGTCAATGTCCTGCTCAGTGGTATAACGCCCGATAGAAAAACGGATCGAGCTGTGCGCCAACTCGTCGTCACGCCCGATGGCGCGCAACACATATGAAGGCTCCAGACTTGCCGAGGTGCAGGCCGAACCGGACGACACCGCTAAATCTTTGATCGCCATGATCAACGACTCGCCTTCGACAAAATTAAAACTGACATTGAGGTTATGCGGCACGCGGTGCTTGAAATCGCCGTTTAAATACACCGCCTCCATGTCTTTGAGACCGGTCCACAACCGGTCACGCAAACGGCGGATGCGCTCGTTTTCAAATTCCATCTCTTCGCGCGCAATGCGAAACGCTTCTCCCATGCCGACAATCTGGTGCACCGGCAAGGTGCCGGAACGTAATCCGCGTTCGTGCCCGCCACCGTGCGTCTGCGCTTCCAAACGAATACGCGGTGTGCGACGCACGAACAACGCGCCGATGCCTTTGGGGCCGTACACTTTATGCGCGGAAAACGACATCAAGTCGACTTTCATGGTGCGCAAGTCAATTGGGGTTTTCCCGGGACTTTGTGCGGCATCGACATGAAACACGATGCCGCGCGCGCGGGTGATTTCGCCAATGGCGGCGATGTCCTGAATCACGCCAATTTCGTTGTTGACGTGCATGACCGTGACCAAAACTGTATCGGGACGCAACGCAGCTTCGAGTTTCGCCAGATCAATCAACCCGTTGGTTTCCGGGTCAAGATAAGTCACTTCAAACCCTTCACGCTCCAACTGCCTACAGGTATCGAGCACGGCTTTATGTTCGGTTTTGTAGGTGATGATGTGCTTGCCTTTCTTCTGGTAGAAATGCGCTGCGCCCTTGATCGCCAAGTTATCGGATTCGGTCGCGCCGGAGGTCCAGATGATTTCTTTGGCATCCGCGCCCACTAGATCGGCGACTTGCTGGCGCGCACGCTCAACTGCTTCTTCGGCACTCCAGCCATAGGGATGCGAGCGCGACGCGGGATTGCCGAACTGGCCATCGATGGTGAGATACTCCATCATCTTGCTGGCCACACGCGTGTCGACCGGCGTGGTTGCGGAGTAGTCCAAATAGATCGGTTGCTTCATCTAGCTTCACCTTCCGTAAGTTGCTCAACCCAAAAATGTACCGTTACGTAAAAATTACACGCCCAGCGAGACACGTTTCCCGCCGCGATATTCGGCCACTTCGCGATCTTGCCGCGAGGCCACTTCACAAATTGCGTGATTCTTGACTAAATCCCCGAGGCTGATGCCCTTGAGGAATAAATAAATCTGGTCACTGAGCTTGCCCCACAACTCGTGCGTCAGGCAGATTTTTTCGTCTTGGCAATTGCCGGCGCCTTCACAACGGCGCGCGTCGATTTTCTCGTCGACAGCGGTGATCACGTCAACGACGGCAATTTCGGAAGGGTCGCGGCTCAAACGGTAACCCCCCCCCGGTCCGCGCGCACTGGCAACCAAGCCGTTTTTGCGCAAACGCGAAAACAATTGCTCCAGATAGGACAAAGAAATACCTTGGCGCTCGGAGATATCGGCCAGAGTGATTGAACCCTGGTCGTTGTGCAGGGCGAGATCAAGCATCGCCGTGACTGCATAACGGCCTTTAGTTGTCAGTTTCATTGGGCACCTTTTCCTAGTTAATCGTCACAACAACGCCCTTAGGAAAACACTGGAATTTAAGCCTTATCCATACTAAACAACGGCAAGCACTTAACTCCGATGTCCACATCTGCATTGTCAAACAGTAAGCCATATCCAAGTAATTTAGTCAACTATTCAACTCCGGCACTCACTGCATTATATGGGCAACTTCACTACTTTTCTTCGACATGCGCATCTGCGCTAGGTGTGATTTTGCAGGCATCCAATGTCGGCAGCTTCTCGGTCTCCAACGGTATGTCCAGCGTCTTCAGCGCGGTGCAGATTACTTCAAGCCGCCGCTCCACCGCATGCATGTGATCAAGCATGAGATTGATTGCATGCGCGACCGGATCGGTCATATCTTGGGTCTGACCGTAGGCGTCGAAACCGATTTTCTTGGCCATGGCACGGCGTTGCTCGTCAAGCTCGGTGCCGCCGGTTTGATGCACCACTTTGCCGGGCACACCCACCACGGTCGCGCCGGGTGCGACATCTTTGATAATCACCGCATTTGACCCGACACGACTGCCGTCACCGATACTGATAGGGCCCAATATTTTCGCACCGGTGCCGACCACGACATTATTGCCCAGCGTCGGATGGCGCTTGCCTTTTTTCCAGGTGGTTCCACCTAGTGTAACGCCGTGGTAAAGCGTGCAGTCGTCGCCGATTTCCGCTGTTTCACCGATCACCACGCCCATGCCATGGTCGATGAAAAAACGCCGACCGATTTTGGCGCCGGGATGAATTTCAATCCCAGTCAACCAGCGTGCCAGTGCGGCCAGAAAGCGCGCCAGCCATTTTGCGTTGCGATACCAGAGCCAGTGCGTCAGGTGGTGCGCAATAATTGCATGCACGCCCGGATAGGTGGTGATGATCTCGAAGGTGTTGCGTGCGGCCGGATCGCGCTCGAATACGCAGTTAATGTCTTCTCGGATTCGTTGCAACATTTTTAGCGTCACATCTATTAGGTGCGGGTTAACGAGGCTTGGCGTTGTTCGCATCGACTGCGGCGAGAATGCCGCGCAAAATATTCAACTCCATTGTATCAGGCAGCGCGCGGTTGAACAGGCGGCGCACGCGGCGCATCAACTGGCGCGGATTTTCCGGATCAAGAAACTGGATGTTCACCAGCGTCTGACGCAAGTGCTCGTAAAAACGTTCGAGGTCTTGCGCGTCCGCCGGAACATGTGCGGGCAGCACGGCCTTTTCCAGAGCCACATCTTCCAGCGCCGCCACGCGTAATTCGTAGGCCAGCACTTGCACTGCCGCTGCCAAATTTAAACTTGCGTAATCCGCATTCGCCGGAATCTGCACCAACCCATGACAGCGGTCGATGTCGGCGTTACTTAAGCCCACACGCTCGGATCCAAACACCAGCGCCACCGGCGTGTTGTGCGCACAGCCAACGATATGCCGACCGGCGCTGCGCGCGTCCCACTGCGGCCAAGCGATAGTACGGGAACGCGCACTGACACCTAACACTACGCTGCAATCGGCAACCGCGTCCGCGAAGGTGGCGCACACTTGCGTAGTGTCCAGCACGTCGGTCGCGCCCGCCGCACGCGCCGTCGCCTCGGCATGCGGAAAATATTTCGGCGTGACCAAGCGCAGATGTGCCAACCCCATGGTTTTCATCGCACGCGCGGCGGCGCCGATGTTGCCCGGATGCGTGGTATGCACTAACACGACCCGGATATTAGATAAAATTTCCAGCGCCAATTTTCTTAACTCACTGTGGGTCGCAAATGTTGCCGTAATTTTCCATTCAAGCGCTGTACCACGCCTGCTAGAATACACGCCCTACAATAGCCGGCCCATACCCCACATGCATCCCATGCTCAACATCGCGGTTCGCGCCGCGCGTCAGGCCGGTAACGTTATCCTGCGCTCGGTCGACCGCGTCGATACACTGACGATCTCCTCGAAATCACGCAACGACTTCGTCAGCGAAGTCGACCGCAATGCCGAGCAAGAAATCATCGCAGTGATTCGCAAGCACTACACCAATCACGGCATTCTTGCCGAAGAAAGCGGCGCGCAAGAAGGCGAAGAATATGTGTGGATCATCGACCCGCTCGACGGCACCACTAATTTTCTGCACGGTTTTCCGCAATTCTCGGTGTCCATCGGCATCCAGCACAAAGGCGTGCTGGCCCATGCAGTGGTGTACGACCCGATGCGCCAGGAAATTTTTACCGCCTCGCGCGGCGCCGGCGCGCAGCTTAACAACAAACGCATCCGCGTCAGCACATTAAAAAGTCTCGACGGCGCACTTCTGGGCACCGGCTTCCCGTTTCGTTACCAGCAGCATCTCGACTGCTATCTGCAAACCTTCAAAGCCCTCACGCCGATGACAGCGGGTATCCGGCGCGCGGGCTCGGCGGCGCTCGACCTCGCCTATGTCGCGGCCGGACGTCTGGATGGATTTTGGGAATTCGGCCTGAGCCCGTGGGACATCGCTGCCGGCGTGTTGCTGATTCAGGAAGCCGGCGGCCTCGTCGGCGATCTGTCGGGTGGCAATGAATTCATGGACACGGGTAACATTGTGGCCGGTTCACCCAAGGTTTTTAAAGCCTTGCTGCAAACTCTCCATCCCCATTTAACCCAAGAGCTGAGTCGCTAATCACTATGAGCACTACCACACTACCGCTGTTGATCGAACCGGACGACCTCGAACATTATTTGAACAACCCCAACGTGCGCGTTATTGACTTATGCCGCGCCGACATTTACGCACGCCAGCACATTCCCGGCGCGGTGCATCTGGACTACACCAAAATTATTCGCAACGTGCCGCCGGTCATCGGCCTGTTGCCGGACGCCAACACGCTCAGCGAAATTTTTTCAGACCTGGGGTTAACTCCGCACACGCACGTCGTCGCCTATGACGAAGAAGGCGGCGGTAAAGCGGCGCGCCTGTTATGGACTTTACACGCCGCAGGCCATACGCAGACGACTCTGCTGAATGGCGGGCTCGCGTCCTGGGCGGCCGAAGGTCACCGTGTGGATTCGGTTGCCGGCTCGGTCGCGCCTACATCCTACGCAGTTAATGTCAATAACAGCGTAGTTGCGGATCGCGCTTATATTCTCGGCCAGCTAAAAAAATCCAACGTGTGTTTGCTCGACTGTCGCACCGCGCGCGAATTTTCCGGTGAAGTGCGCAGCGCGGAACGTGCCGGCCATATCCCGGGCGCAGCGAATATGGACTGGTTACTGGCGGTGGATCAGCCGCGCAACCTGCGCTTTAGAACACCCGACGAGTTGCGCGCGCTGCTGGTGCAACGTGGCGTGACTCCCGACAAAGAAGTGATCGTGTACTGCCACACCCACCATCGCTCGGCGCACACTTACATGGTGCTCAAATCACTGGGCTACCCGCGCGTGCGCGGCTATCCCGGCTCGTGGTCGGACTGGGGCAATGCAAAAGATACTCCCGTGGAAACAGGCTAGGTCGATTGACAACCCGCCGTGTGCGCGCGGGTCGCACCGAGCTAGCGGTAAAAGGTCGTGTCGTGTGATGGGCCGGCCGGTGTTAACTGGGTGCGCAGCTCGACATAAAGAGCATCCAGCGCTGCGCCCATCACCAGCCCCGCACGATGATCGAAAAGCGCCAGCGTGCAGCGCACCGGCTCATGCAGACTTTCGCGATGCGACTTATCGAAGTCTTTCCATAGCAGCAGCGGCAGGTACTCATCCCAGGGCGATACCGCCACCCAGTGATCCGCATCGGTCAACATCAACAGACGCGGACGGGGCAGCTCGATACGCAGCGGCGACCCCAAGCGCAGCAGTGCAAGGCGCACGGCATTGAAAATTTGCGCGTCAATCAGTTTGGGAAACTCACGCAGCGGCGGAATTTCCCGCAACCCATCAAGTACCGAAACCCTAGGCTCCATCGCACCGCCTGACTCATAAAAATTAGTCGGCTTCCGTTTCTCCTTGCGCAAACACACGGCTGGCAAGGATATCCGGCGCCTCAATCGTCATTAAATCATTGCGCGTTAATTGCCTGCGCTTGCTTTCGAACAGGCGATTCGCCTGTCGCAGTCGCGCGCGATCCAGCGCATTGCGCACCGAGCGCGCGTTGGCGAAGTGCGGCATCGGCATGCGCCGCACCAGGTATTCGCGAAATGCTTTCGCACCCTCGGCGCTCAGATGGTAATGCTGGGCGTCGAGCATCAGCTTGGCGATGGCCATCAACTCGTCCGGCGAATAATCAGGAAAGTCGATGTGGTGCGCGATGCGCGACGACATGCCGGGATTGCTTTGAAAAAACTGATCCATCTTGTTTTTGTAGCCGGCGAGAATCACGACCAGATCGTCACGATTGTTCTCCATGATTTGCAGCAGAATCTCGATCGATTCGGCTCCGTAGTCGCGCTCGTTTTCGGGCTTGTACAGGTAATAGGCTTCGTCGATGAACAACACACCGCCCATCGCTTTCTTTAAAACCTCTTTGGTTTTCGGCGCGGTGTGGCCGATGTATTGGCCGACCAAGTCGTCGCGCGTCACCGACACCACGTCGGGACGGCGGATGTAACCCAAGCGGTGCAAAATCTCCGCCATACGCAATGCGACCGTGGTTTTGCCGGTGCCGGGATTGCCGGTGAAACACATGTGCAGGCTGGGTGCGCCGGAGGTCAGTCCCATTTTCTGGCGTACGCGGTCGACCAGCAGCAGCGCCGCAGTCTCGCGGATGCGGGTCTTGACAGGTTTTAAACCAATCAGCTCGCGATCAAGTTGATCGAGTAATTCCTGGATGTTCGAAGCCCGAAATTCGGCTTCGAGGTCCACGCAGACATCGTCCGGCATGGGTGTGGATTCGTTTGGCGACATGGTTGCCTCATCACGTTGATGAAAAATGCGCGTATTGAGTTAGAAACAAACACCGGGGCACTGGCCCCGGTGATACGACAGATAAAACCTACCTACCGCAGCTTAATAACGCTCGCTTTCCGGTTTGTCCGTGGCATAGGAATG
>JANLTU010000118.1:0-11987 GCA_031363085.1 Gammaproteobacteria bacterium | reverse complement strand
TCTGTTTGAGTTTGCTGCGGGTGCGATTGGCGCGTTCCAAGTCGTCGAACGGGCCGACGCGCACGCGATGAAAACTTTCGCTGTCGCCGATGCGCACCACTTGCACGGCGGACTCGATGCCCAGCAACGCCAGTGCGGCGCGCAAGCGATCCGCTTCCTCGGCTTTTTTGAAGGCGCCCACTTGCACGATGTAGGTGCCTTTTTTGCCGGCCGGCGCCGGTGTGATGCTGGGAGTCGCGACGGGTGTTACCGCGCTTACGGGTGGGCGCTGTTTGCTGGCGCCTAGTTTTGACTTGGTCGGTTTGACTTCCTTGATCTCCTGATCCGGAATAATAACTTCCTGCTCGGGTAGAATCGTATAAAAGTCAAAACGTGGCGGCGGCGTGCTGGTGTCTTTCACATCCGTGGACGGCGTGGTGGCGGTTGTGGGTGTCGAACCGACCCGGTGTTCGTTGTCGCTCTGCTGCTTTAAATACAGCATAAACGCTGCAACTAAGCCAAGCGCAAGCCCGGCCAGGAACGTCAGCCAGCCGGGGATGCGGGTCTTGGGTTTGTAGGCCGCATTGCGTTTGTAGTCGTGTGCCAAGTTACATGACCTCGGGGGCCGACACGCCCAGCAACTGCAAGCCGTTGCTGATCACACGCTGCGTCGCCAGCGTCAGCGACAGGCGCGCATTACGCAGCGCAACGTCTTCGACCAGAAACTGATGCGAGTTGTAATACCCGTGAAAGTCGTTGGCCAAGTCGCGCAGGTAATGCGCCAGTTGGTGCGGCTCGTACTGCAGCGCGGCGGTTTCCACCACTTCCGGGAAACTGCCTAGGCTGCGCAGCAAGACTTGTTCATGTGTCTCAGTCAGCAGATACAGATTTTTCAAGCCCTGGGCGCGGTCGTAGCTCCAACCCTTCTCCGCCAGTTGCCGCAACACGCTGCACACACGCGCATGCGCGTACTGAATGTAATACACCGGGTTGTCGGCGCTTTGCGATTTGGCCAGGTCCAGATCGAAATCCAGATGCTGTTCGGATTTACGCATCACGTAGAAAAAACGCGCCGCGTCGTTGCCGACTTCTTTGCGCAATTCGCGCAATGTCACGAACTGGCCCGCGCGGGTCGACATCTGCGCCTTCTCACCGCCGCGATACAAAATGGCGAACTGCACCAGCAGCACATCGAGTTTGTCCGGATCGTCGCCCAGCGCCTGCATCGCCGCCTTGATACGCGGCACGTAGCCGTGGTGGTCGGCGCCCCACACGTCGACGACGCGTTCGAAGCCGCGCTCCAGTTTCTCGGCGTGATAGGCGATGTCGGAGGCAAAGTACGTTTCCTGGCCGTTTTCGCGCACCAGCACGCGGTCTTTTTCGTCGCCAAAATCCATCGAGCGGAACCACAGCGCGCCGTCTTTTTCGTAAACATAATTGTGCGCGCGCAGCCGTGCGATGGCTTTTTTCACCGCGCCATTTTCGTACAGCGTGCGCTCCGAATACCAATTTTCGTACACCACGCCGAACTCTTCCAGATCGCCACGGATGTCGGCCAGCATCGTGTTCAGGCCGGCGTCGAACACGACCCGATAACCATCTTTGCCCAGCAGTTGTTTGGCGCGCGCGATCAGGCCATCAATGTGTGCGTCTTTGTCGCCGCTGCCGTCGTCCTGTTCGTCCAGCGGCTGGTCTTTGCATACCACGGCAGCGGGATGATGAAATTTCGCGCCGTGCTCGCGACGCAAGTTCGCGGCAATGTCGTACACGTAATCGCCTTTGTAGCCATTGCGCGGAAACGTAAATGCCTCGCCGCCCAGCTCCAGATAACGCAGCCACACGCTCGCGCACAGAATGTCCATCTGCCGCCCGGCGTCGTTGATGTAGTACTCGCGATGCACTTTGAAGCCGACGGCCGCGAGCAAATCCGCCACCACCGCACCGTAAGCTGCGCCGCGCCCGTGGCCGACGTGCAGCGGCCCGTTGGGATTGGCCGACACGAACTCCACCATCACCTGCCGGCCATCACCGACGCTGGCATGGCCGTAGGCTTCGCCCGCCTCCAGAATGTCGCCGACCACATCGCAAAACGCCTTGGGCGACAGATAAAAATTGATGAAGCCAGGACCGGCGATCTCAACCTTGGCGATGAGCTCCGAGATTTTCGGCAAGCGCGCCCGGATAAGCTCCGCAACCTCGCGCGGCTTGCGACGCGCCACCTTGGCGAACAGCATGGCAATGTTGCTGGAAAAATCCCCGTGCTGGCTGTCACGCGTACGCTCCAGTTGCACCGCAGGCGCGCCCTCGACCGGCAGGGTGTTGTCATTTTGTAATGCAGCAATCGTGGTTTGCAGCAGCTCAAGCAGATGTCGTTTCATTGCGGGCCAGAAGGATCAAGTTCAGTTGGGCAGAACATTATACGTGAGCCCTGGAATCTGCCCAGCACGAATGTAGTAGCCCGCCCGGCACGCCCTCTGCGGCTGCGCGGTAAGCCCAGCAAGATCGCACCGCAAGGCGTAACACCGCGCCTCGATCTGGCCGTGATCCTTATCTACAGCCGCGTGGACTAGCAATCGGTTTCAATCCAGATCACAGCTTGGACGTTTGTCTTGGCGCTTTTTAAGTGCTCAACGCCTTTCGGCATCACAGATGAAATCGCAAGATGTACCACGTGTCATCCCTTTCGTTTTTGCGCGTGCTCAACGCCTTTCGGCATCACAGATGAAATCGCGAAGCAATGCCTCGCAACTCGACGGCATCCTCAAGTGCTCAACGCCTTTCGGCATCACAGATGAAATCGCCGCTTCGGCGACAAGAGCTTTTTTAAGATTCTTATGTGCTCAACGCCTTTCGGCATCACAGATGAAATCGCTGTTACTCTCGCGTGACCGCCGCGCAGCCCGCGCGTGTGCTCAACGCCTTTCGGCATCACAGATGAAATCGCCGTAATTGCCCATTGTTTAGCACCTAGCGCTTGGATCGTGGTGCTCAACGCCTTTCGGCATCACAGATGAAATCGCTTGTCACCTACTTTGAACCAGATTTCTTCACGCAGTGCTCAACGCCTTTCGGCATCACAGATGAAATCGCCTTTATCCCCCTGGGAAAACGAGATTACACAAGCCTTGTGCTCAACGCCTTTCGGCATCACAGATGAAATCGCGCTTCACTTCCAAACCCAGATTGTAAAAGGACTTTCTTTGCGCCCTTGCATGTACCACCGCGTTGCAACCGACTGCCAACGCTTGCGACTAACAGCAACCGCCAAATGGCACGGCCAGCCAAGCCATTATAGTCAACATGCACCACCAACGTACCCATCGAGAAAAATTCCTTTGTGTGCCCGCAGGTTGCTTTCATTTTTCACACCCGGCCGGTACTCCAATCGTCGGTGCTTGTTTCACAACACTTCAAAACGCCTCGGCGGCGTACCCCAATCCTTGCCGCCTTCGCCACGCTCGTGTACGCGCCCTGCGCAGCGCGGGCACAAATGAACGAACATCAAGTCGTCTTCGTCAGTCAGCAATTTTTCCAAGGCCCAACGCAACGCCTCCATCTCGGTGCGGCTCATACGACAGCGGAACAGCGAATAATGAATCCGTTCGCCCCGGCCTTGCAGTTGTTTGTACGCTTGCCGCCAGCGCTTCGGGTCGCGGATATCGTAGCTGATGAGATACCAGCACTTGTCACTCATCAGCGTATCCGCATGTTGGCGAACAAGCCCGGGCTGCCCGACCACTCTTTTTCCAGCAACCGCACTTCCAGCTCCACCGCACGCGCGTAGCTGAGCGAGTATTTGAGTACCGGATGTTTCCATTTTTCTTGCTTGCGCTTTTCGTAGAGTTCGATGGCCTGCTTGCGTCCACCGGCGGATAGCCATACCTGCTTTTGCGTGCGCGTGAAGTGCTCCTCTTTCCACTGCGCGCGATTCACCGAAGCCACCAGCGGCAGGTCCCACAACACGACACGGAACAATTCCATCACGTCGAGCGCCAAGGGATAGGCCGCACTGCGCGGTGTGTGAAAAAAACCGAACGCGGGATCAAGCCCCACGCAAATAACGGCCGCCATCACATCGCGGTACAGCAAGCTGTAGCCAAAACTCAACGCAGCATTGAACGGATCTTCGGGCGGGCGGCGATTGCGCCCAGCGAAGCGCATCAACTCCTGACTTTGATCCAGCAACACCGGCAGCGCGGAAAAATACAGCTTGCCCGCCATGCCTTCGTGACCGCGCAAGGTGTCGACATCCGGCGCGCGATCCACGCCGCGCAATTCGGCGCGCATGTTTTTCACGGCTTGCGCCGCCGTACCTTCGGTGTCTTTCCCCCGGCTGTTGCGCATCAGGAACTTCAATTGATTTTCGACCTTTGCTTTGGCAAGGCGCTTGGCCAAGCTCAGGCACATCCGCGCATCGCGCAAACCTTCAAACTGCCGGTGCCTGCGTTGCACGCCACCTGCGGGCGCCAAACCCGCAACGTATTGCCCACCGCCGGTGAGCCAATGCACGCCGATGTTGTGCGCCACGGCGTAGTGAATCGCCTGACTGCTAATCTGCACGGGGCCGTGCAACACAATCGCCGCCACATCGCGCCCCGGAAATTTATGCGGCTCGCCCTCTCCCGGCGTTGACTCCCGTGGCGTGACCACCATCTGCTCGCCGCTCTTGCCCACGCGACTGCCTTCTTCGGTCACATGAACAATGCGCCGTTCGTCGTCTTCGGGAAATAAACGCGGCGGCGCGAATTCGCCAACGTCCACTGCCTGCAACAAGCGCTCTTCCTCCGGCAGGCACACCGGTGCGAGCGAACACTTCGCACACAGCTTTTCATTTTCCGCCACCGGCGGGCGCTGCACCGTTGCGGCCAGTGCGCGTGCGCGCGCAATCGCGGTGCGCAACTTCGCGAATGAATCTTCCGTGATGGGCACACGCACGGTTTTGTTGTTGGCATGATAGCGCACGCGCCCTTCCTTGATGGGTTTGCTCAAATGTTCTTCGAGCAACGCGGCGTAGGCGATCACCTGCAAACGATCCGACTCCCACGCGTCATCGCCGCAGGAGCGCCCGCGCTTATGCTCGAAGGCGACCACACCCCCATCACGATAGCGCATGTAATCCACCTTACCTTTGAGTCCCCAGGTTTCGCTCTAGAGCTGAACCGATTGCCACTCGCCATCAACGTCCACTTCGGCTTCGTGCAAGGTGCGGCCTGCATACACGCGATGGTCTGCCACTCGAATTTCCTCGACCTCTTCGAGATAGAACAACCTTTCGCAATACGCCAGCGCGTGCAACGCCATGACACGAATGAGAGATGCTTGCGAGTCAGTCATTGACACCCTCTAGACAGCGTAATTACAATGTGACTACGTCGATTAATTCGAGCAAGAGGCTTTAGCCGTGAAAACCAATATCGTACGCATTGGAAACTCTAAAGGCATCCGTCTGCCGAAATCCGTCCTGGAGCAGTGTCATCTCAAGGACTCAGTGGAGATCGAAGTCGAAGGCAACGTCCTTATCATCCGCCCCGTGCATGCGCCGCGCAGCGGTTGGTCCGAGGCATTCTCCGGAATGGCTCAGCACCAAGACGACCAGCTCCTGGACGAAGACACCGCCTTGGCCACGCAGTGGGATCGAAGTGAATGGCGCTGGTAGTCGCCTCCCGTTTCGACGTTTATCTCGTCAGTCTTGACCCCACCCAGGGCCACGAAATCCGCAAGACCCGCCCGTGCGTCGTCATCTCGCCGGATGAAATGAACTCCCACATCGGCACCGTGATCGTCGCTCCCATGAGCACCAAAGGCCGCGATTACCCCACCCGCATCCCGCTCACTTTCCAGCGCAAAAAAGGCCAGATCGTGCTCGACCAAATCCGCACCGTGGACAAAACCCGCCTCGTCAAACGCCTGGGCAAACTAGATGCGAACACTGCCGTGAAAACGCTGGCGGTGTTGCAGGAGATGTTTGCGGAGTAGCGTTCATCAAATGCGCGGGACAAAATCCGCTCTGCGAATTGTCACCCACGCTCGTTCGCTTGGCCCTTCATGCAGTGCAGCATCCTCAAGAATAAATTGCCCCCACGCTGTCCCGCGCGACCCCACATGGTCCGCCCAAATCGGCAGACTCAAGTCGCCCTCGTCGCTCTGCAACAGGGTCGTTCCATGACGGCCGTCAGCCTCGCGCAGTGGTCGCAAGTCGTCCACCAGATGCGTGCTCTCGCCCAACGAAAGTCCACCGAAACGAATGGCTGTGTGCGGTGCTGCGAGAACTCGTCGCACGCGGTCAGCCAGACACACGGGCGCATCTTCGTTCTTGCCCTGCTTCAGCCACACAGCCAACTTGATGTGTGTCAGCAATTCCTGAAAATCGGGACGTTTGTTTTCGCCAAGGCCCGGCCCGTGCTTCCGGCTTTTCACCCGCCACAAGGTGCGCAACACCACCGAATACTCAGGCTGCGAAAGCAACGCGATGGCAAGCTCCGCTCCCTCGTGCGAATGGCGATTAACCTCGCCCACCAGCGACAGCAACATGCCGTACACCGTGGAGGGCGGCGGACAGGGCAGCGTTTCAAAATATTCTCGGGCCCGTGGCACCCGGAAGGATGCAACGGGAACTGAGACGAATAACGCAACGTTGTCGTGCATGGATACCTCCGTGAATGAACCTTCGCCGCTGCTATCCGCCTAGCTTGAGATCGACACGCATGCGTGCCTTCAATTCCTGCGCGGCTGCTTTCACGCCTTGCACCTTGATACCCAACGTCTCGAAATTGCCCATCGTTTCCGCGTTGAACGTTGTGGCCGTGGACGCGCCCACGATAATATCCTTGGGGTCGATATCACCGTACTCGATGCGACCCAAGACTTCAGGGAGCGTGATGTGCTGGTCGTCCGCGACCGCGAAGCCATAGAGCATCCGGGGCGCGAAGTCGTCGGTCCAACGGTAGATCACGGCATCGGGCGAGAAGTCATACAAGAACCGGCTATGATTTCCCGCGACCTCGGAAAGCGATGTCACCGCATCCACCGCATTCAGGGCGCGACTTGGCACGCGCAGCGCTTCCGGTGTGAGTGCGAAACCATATTGGTAGCGCGTGGCGTGAATTTCAGTTCCGTACAAACTGGTGTTGGATTTTTCGCCGCTTTTCGCGTTAAACGTGATGTCACCGGCGAATGGTGACAGCGAAATTGCCCGCGATACCTCCAACACACCGCGCCGCTTATCGCAGGTTCCTTTGCTCAGGAGTCTAATTTTTTCATCGAGTGCCTTGATCTGCTTTTTCAATTCCTTACCAGACTCTGCTTTCTGTTCGTCTTTTGAGAGTGTTTTGTAGCGATCATCAAGCTCCTTTTTTTGCTTCTTCAACCCGTCGCCGGTATCGCTGCCATCACTGTCGGCAGCCTCGGCAAGCATGAAGCCCAGCATGTCGTCGTCGATAAAGGTTTCCTGGCCTTTACCCGCACCATCCGGGTCGGTCCACGGCAGCCACAATTTATCCACCCATTCATGGTCGTTGGTATCGTCGTTCCATTTGCGATTCACGTTGATGCCTGAGCGCTGCCAGAAGTAACGCAATGCCCAGCGAATCGCTTCGGCAGAAACAGTGGTATGCATTTCACCGTTCCACAGCAGTTTTTGCAGCGTCGTAATATTGCCTTCGTTTTCACCGCGATTATTTGCGGCGGTGCCGTGCGGAGTTACAACCAAACCGAATAGATGCTTACTCATTTGCCCTCTCCTTCCGTTGCTTCAGTTGTTTGAATCGTCATCCCCTGTTCCTCGTCTTTGCTTGCTGGTTTGTAGCTTGCGAGTGCGAGCAACGCCAGGTCTTTGCCTTTGCGCCAATTCTTTTCATCCAGCAGCGACAAGACCTCCTGCCAGTGATCGTGCAGCTCTTTGATGGAACCGGCGCGCGACCACAAATCCACCACGGTTTCCCGAAGGGTCGCCGGGTTCTTGCAGCGCGACAGCGCAACCCGCAGCTTTTCGTATTCCCGGTTCACAAGAGAAGAAAACGTGGCGTTCTCACGTCGTGACCGCTCGCCCAATTTTCCGAGCCTGCGCCGCCACGCCTCATGGCAGGCAGAAATGAAAATACGTTCGCGTGCATCATCAAACGTCGCTTGATTCACCATATCGCTCAGCTCCTTTCGTTCGTAGGTTAATCGGGTACGTGTTTCTTTCTGTGTCATAGCGTCAGCGAATTGGTCGTACCATTGCTTGCCGCAAGCGATGTTGTCGGCGATCAATTCACGCGCTATGGATGTCTTGATGAAATGATGTTCGGGTTCCGTCACGTCCCCGCGCCGGTCGCGTTTTTCTTTTACGCACTGCCAATCGTTTTTAAAGATCGCATCGGCAAGAGCATAGTTATCCATGCCCTTGATCGACCCCGGCAACACCGTGCGCGTCATGGTCCTGGATTTCTGCTTCTCGTTCCAAGCCACGATCCCGAAAGTAATCACGCGGCAAGGCATGCTCTCGCCCGTAAGCTGCGCAAACTCCGCGCCGAGCGTTGCGCCACGCAGCATCACCAAAAACCTGAGCGCGGCATCGGACGCGCCCGACGCGGTGAGCGCAACCACGCCGCGCTGGGCAATGTAGAGGCGCAACTGTGAATATATGTTGAGGTCGAGCACTTGGGGGATCACCAACGCCGCGCGTGCTTTGCGGCCTTTCGTGCTGGCAACGATTTGAAAAAATATGCAACCCACAGGTGCGAAGAGCAAACACAATGCCTGCTCGACCGGTTCGCTGAACTTACTGTCGGCGTGCACTACGTGCCGCTGTCCACCGCCTGGATACAACCAACCCGCGACCTCAATCTCCGGTAGAAACTTCCCGTTGTTGTCTAAAAAAACCTCGCCCGCTTGTTGATGGCGGTAACTTTGAATCGGACCAAAGCCATTCACCGAACATACTTTGTCGTCCACTTCATAACGCAGCGTGCGCTTTGCCGCAGTTGGGCGATGTGGCCCGAATTGCAGAAACGTATTGAGTAGCGCTATGTAGAGCAGATGCTTTTGATCCACCGTCGCCGGGCTGCCGGAGTCCAAACCTGCGAAGCGAAAAAATCCATCGTGGTCGATCTGGAACGACCGCTCGATGAGTTGTTGCAACGCCGCCTTCGGTGTCTCGCCCTGCCAATCCAGTACAACGCGATCCGGGCGTAAATCCCAGCGAAGATCGTCGATCTTGACTTTATTTCGCTCAAGCGCTTTGAGCGTCATGTACAAACCTGCCAGGCCCGCCTTGTGCAAGCTGGTCATGCCCGGCCCGTTGAGTTTGAGAATCATGTCTTTCGCCATGTGGCACCCATCTCCTTGTCGTAGTCGATCACGCCTTCCGGCACGATCAAGTTGCCTTTGAATTCTCTCCACGCGCCCATCCCGAGCCATGCGGCGAAATTCATGGGGATATTGCGGTTAATGATGTTGACGCCGCTCTCCCGGCAGTCCGATTCATCCTCGGAAAGGATCACAGACACCGAGCATGAACCTTCGCGGATCGCTCCCGGGACCGCATGCCAACCAGAATCCAGCCACTCGGTACTAAGCGGTAATGATTTGTCTTGATTAGGCGCCCGGGCATGAAAGCACCGTACAAGATCATCTTGGCTGAGGGGATGTCCTTCGCGTTGTAATGCTTCGATCCATTGTTTGGCCAGCGCCAATTCGTCTTTCGTGTATGGCTTTTCATTGCTTGGTTCGAGAAATAACACCGTGCGCGGCGTGCCGGGAAATTCGGGAGTCACGCGGCGATTCAATCTCCCGAGCCGCTGGATGAGTGCGGGAATCGGAGCCACTTCACTCACCAGCACATCGGCATCCAGGTCCAGCGACATCTCCGCGACTTGTGTCGTGACAGCCAATAGCCCCGAGCTTCTGCCCGGCCCAAACGCATCCACGACATCGCGATGCCGCTGTTTGCGATCTTCGTACTTAAACCGGCTGTGATAGGTTTTGACATTTACTCCCCAGCGCCGGGCCTCCGCGAAAATGCATTGCGCCCGCGCCACCGTATTGCAAACCCATAGCACTTTTTTCCCGGCGATCACGTGTTCACGAACCACGTTCAATACTGCGTCACCGGGTTCTGCCCATTGAAATTCGTAACGCGGAATCGCCTCCAGTTCCTTCGGCGCGGGTATTTGTTCGATGTCATCGACGTGCGACAACAGCATGCTTTTACGTTGTTTGGGCAGCGAGGCACTCATCAACAAGAAGCTCGCACCCGGCAACGCTTTCATTAGCGCAAGCAATGCAACAAACATGGCATCGTCGTACGCGTGTAATTCATCGAACACAAACGCGCCGCATAGAATGGCGGGCGAGTTGTACAAGCCGCGCCGGTTGTTGCGCACCAAGGCGAGCACGGTGTCCGCCGTGCATACGATGACTTGCGGACTCCACGCGCTTAAAGATTCGATGCGCAGCAAGTGGTCTTCGCTTTCGTCGTCGGAAACTTCCGCGATACCTTCGAGGTCCACGATGGCGCGTGAGTGCATGAGCTTGGCTTCCACCTCACTTTCATGGACATAACCGAGAAAGCCTTCCGTCGCGGTACCGGTGGTGGGATAGCAAAAAAACAACTTCTTCCCCTGCGCATGTTGCGCGGCCCACAAATAGGCCGCAGCGGTTTTGCCCGTGCCGCAGCCTGCCTCAACCAGTGTCACTCGCTTGGTGGATTCACCAATCTGTTTCTGGAATAGACGTGGCTCCTTTCCGTTCAGCCTGATACGCACAACTTCGCGCATCTGATCTGCATTCACCCGATGACTCAATGTCTGAGTGACCCATCGGCGGATCGGTTCTTTCTCCGATAACATTGCGCTCCCCGCCACGTCCGCCGCACAGGTTAACGCCTTCAACGCCGCCGCGAATCGCCACCACTGCGGCTCACTAATTAGCTTTTCTTGCCAACAATGACTTTGGAAATTGAAAGATGTGCGTCGTGCACCGATCCATTTCGGTTGTCCGTTCACCAAAGAAAATGAAATCTCGTGGATAGGCCTATGCTCGGCAAACAGGCGTTGCAGATCGGGGTGCATCAACAACATGTGCAAAGACGTGCCGCACCCGCCTTGCAATGCGCGTGCGGCTTTCTTCCATTCTTCATCCAGTTTCAGGTGGTGGCCACCTACTGCACCGACGATGCAATCCAATAACCAATCTGCGTCGTCGTTAACTTGCTCCGTTTCCAACATGGATTTCGCCCAATGCCGAATCGGAGACTCGCGATCCGCCAGCAACAACGCGCTGAGCAATTCATGCCGCGCGGGTTGCGCAGTGGGGTCGAGCTTGTGCGTCACCATTTTCTGAAACGCATCATTGGCTTTGCCAATGTCGTGACACAGACATGCCACACGCAGCGCACGCTCCAACCGGCTTAACCACGGATCAACGGGTAAATCAAGCTGCTGCAAAATCAACTCGCCCGCGACCTCTATGATGCTGGCACCTGCCTTCTGAACTGCACGCAGATGCGGCACCAAGCGCGCGTAAGAGGGTGGTGCCTCGTCTGGAGCGTTGGCGTGCCAGCTTTTGGCAAGCAAGACGTCGAAGTGCGTCATGCGTTCTCCATGTGCGGCACAAACACCCCACACCCCATCTTTCTCCGTCCGCCCAATCCTTGTTCCTGCAAGCGGATGGATTCCTCGGCGGTCAATTCGGACACCAGCAGCGAATGGCCAACGACTTTCTTGTCCTTGATCGCGACGATGCGGCGCGGGCCGCGCTGCGGTTTGCCTTTAATGTCGAGCCCGTCGAGCTGGCGCTGTATTTCAGCATCGAAACGCTCTTCGTCATCGCCGTGTTTGGTGGTGACGACGTGCGCGTAGAGCACCACCGCAGGAACCAGCGCGGCCGTGGTGGTTGTGCCCACGCGCAGGGTGTCGCCATTAAGGTTGAGGCGTTTGCCCGCGAGCGGAAGCACGGCGGGAATCAGATTCGCGGGTAATCGCAAGCCAAATCGTGGTCGGTCACCAAGAAGCAGTTTGCCCGCACCG
>JANLTU010000085.1:0-28402 GCA_031363085.1 Gammaproteobacteria bacterium | reverse complement strand
AATCTCTCAGTACTATGCAGCACCGCGTGCAGTCGTTTCTTGGCCATGCCGCTGCGCAGTCCGGCACCATGCTGGCGATTACCCACGTGGGCGTTGCGCGGCTGGCGGTGCTGGCGGCGCAGCGCAAACCCCTCTCGGCATTCCGGGAGATTCATATCGAGAATGCCTCGCTGACCACTTTAATTTGGAAAAGCGGGCAATGCATGATTGAAGGAATCAGCGATGTTCTACACCTCTGTGTTTAGTCCCCAACGACTGTTTCCAGGCTGGCGAGCGGCGGCCTGGACGAGCGGCGTTCTGTTTAGGTCGATGCACCTCGCCGCCGCCGCGCTGGTGCTCTTCAGCGTATACAGCGGGGCCTGCGCTGCGGCTGATGTCGAAGACAAAACTGAAGACAAAGCCGAAGACAAAAAAACCGAATTCAGCACCTATACCAATGTGTACACCAGCATGAAGGAAGGCTTGCGAATCCAGACCCACGACCGGCATTACGTGTTCAAATTCGGTGGCCGCATCCAGATCGATAGCCACTCCTACGACTACTCGTCGGCGGGGTTATGGAGCGCACAAGAGCAACAGAATCGCATGTTCGACGTGCGCCGCGCCCAATTGGAATTAGGCGTCACGCTGTCGGAGTTTTACCAAGCCAAGCTCACGGCGGAATTCGCCAACAAAGCCGAACTCAAAGACGCTTTCATCAATCTGCGCTACTTCCCGGCTACGGAAATCCGCATTGGACAATTCCCCTACCCTTTCGGCAACGAAGGCCCGACCTCGTCGAAATTCGGCGAATTCGCCGAAAACTCGACCATCGGAGCGGCAGTCGGCAGCGGCCGTGACCGGGGCTTGATGCTGCACGGCAGCACTGGGGACAGCCGCTATGCGTATCAGTTTGCGGTCATGAACGGCGCGCGCGAAAACACCCCGGGCACCGACAACGTCGATCTCGCCGTCCGTTTGGTACGCAATCCGGAAAAAAGCGTCGAGGGGGAATGGAATCTATGGTACGGCGCCTCCTATTCCAGGGGCGACCAGGTCGCGCTTAAAGGCGAAACGCTGACGCTCAAGACCGAAAGCAAGAGCGTACAGTCTTTATTGAAGGCGGAATTAGCCGAAAACACCCAGTATTCACGCCAACGTCTGGCGACCGATTTTACCCTCGTCAAAGGCCCGGCCATGCTCAAGGCGGAGTACTATGCCACCGCCTACAATTTTGCCGCCAACGTGAAATTCCAAGGCTACTACGTGATTGGCAGTTACTTTCTGACCGGCGAACAACGCACCATCAAGAATGGCGTATTTGATCGCCAACGTGTCAAACACGCGTATGACCCGGCGGTGGCCGGAAGCGGCGCTTGGGAGCTGGCCATGCGTTACTCGGTGTTCTACGCAGATCGCAAATTTTTTGAAACCGATGGGTTGTATCCCGGCTGGCTAGCCCTTAAGCAGACAAAGAATGTGAATGCCGGCCACACCTGGATATTAGGCGTCAATTGGTACCCCGATACCGTCGCGCGCTTCATGCTCGACTGGATGCACACCTATACCGCGAATGAACTGGCACACAACCTGGGCGAAGCGCGCAGCGTTAAATCAACCAAAAGCGAATCCACGCTCTTGTTGCGCCTCCAACTGGATTTTTAATCACGACCTAACCCACACACGATGCTTCCCAGGCACCGGTCAAATTTATTGTTAACACTTTCTTGTTCACGCTCGCGGGGCGAGTTACACCGTCTAGTCTAGCTAGTCTAGATAGCGCAATTGTAAACGCCAGACTCGCCGGATCGTGGGGCTATGCCAAACTGATGCCGATGTGGCGCCGCTACTCAACGTCGGCGCAGCACCGTTGCTGCAGTGGATCGTACCCCCCAATGCTGCTCTGGCGCCTGCGCCGCATGATCAAAAAACCAATGCCTGACCCTACTTAAAAATGCAATCAAAGCATGACGGCGAGCATCATGATCACCATCAGCACGCCGCCGATAATCGCCATGCTGCTGGTGTTCCCGGAACCCGCCGCGCTATGTTCCTGCTTCATCTCTCGCTTGTCGGTTGCGGGTGCATCCGGCGGCGCGCTGTCCTTCGACGCCGTGGCCGTTCCGGCGCTGGTGGTCTCCATCGGCGCGCCGTGCGAACCGTGCATATCCATCATCATGCAACCGCCCAGCACTAAAAAAACCAGTGCAAATATACCGTTTCGCAACACACTCATTACGCCACACTCCTTGAATTTATCGGTTAGCTTCAACAACAGGTTCTAAGCCGACTCTGCAACATAGCCCAGCGCCTGCTTGGCCAGCGCTGCGGCATCGCTGAGATTTTCAGCCGGAATCGCCACCCACTCTTTCATCGGACGGCCTTTGCCGGAAGGATCCCACAACACGGCACCTTTTTGCGCCAAGGCCAGTTTGTGGCTATCGCCCGACAGTTTGAACACCAGCGTTGTTTTGTGCAGGGCCAAAAATGCTTTGCCTTTTACTTTCAGGCACGGCTTGCCGAACATTTGGCTTGAGGCGACGTTTTTGTTTTCTACCAGAAGTTGGGTGAGTTGTTGGTAGTGTTTTTCTGCGGACATAGGAAGCTTCCTCGCTGATGGGCTACCGTTTTCCAAGCTGCGGCTTTATGCATTTTTTAAAGTGTAATGACTTGGTCCGGCGGGTTGCCCGACAACGCCGAATATAGATTCGGGAAGCAACCAATCACCGCTCCCGCAACCAGCTTTCCATCAATATTTCGCTCGTAGCAACATTGGTCGCAGCCCATCAGGAGAATGTTTTTTTCTTTCGCGACCTTCGCTAAACGCTCGCCAATGGGGTCGCCTTTTACCAACACATAGTTGTTGTCTTCAAAAAAGAACATCCCCACCACCTCGACGCCATGCGCGTTTGCTTCGAGCTGCGGCAGGATCATTTTGCCGAGCTTGTAGGACACCGTATGCCCTTGGGTGGTAAAAATATAGGCGACTTTCATGGTTTAATCCTTCTGTTTGTTGGTTGGACTTAAAAACCTGCTTTAAACAATAGACCCCACCCACTGCCGCGCGCGCTGCGCCGCCGCACGCACTTGCGCCGGCGCGGTGCCGCCGATGTGGTTGCGCGCCGCGACCGAGCCTTCCAGCGTCAGCACGCTGAAAATGTCTTGCTCGATCACCGGGGAGAATTTTTTCAGCTCGGCCAGCGACAACTGTGCCAAGTCTTTGCCCTGCTCGATGCCATAACGCACGCTTTTACCGACGATTTCGTGCGCGTCGCGGAAGGCCACGCCTTTGCGGACCAAATAATCGGCAAGATCGGTGGCGGTGGCGTAGCCACGTCGCGCGGCTTCACGCATGTTTTCTTTTTTCACCTGCATGACCGGAATCATGTCGGCGTAGATGCGTAAGCAGGCGTGCACGGTGTCGATGGCGTCGAACAGCGGCTCTTTATCTTCCTGATTGTCTTTGTTGTAGGCGAGCGGCTGGCCTTTCATCAAGGTGAGCAGCGCGGTCAGGTGGCCGTAGACGCGGCCGGTTTTGCCACGCACCAGCTCGGGCACGTCGGGATTTTTTTTCTGCGGCATGATGGACGAGCCGGTGCAGAAGCGGTCGCCTAAGTCCACAAAGTTAAACTGCGGCGACGACCACAGCACCAGCTCTTCGGAAAAGCGCGACAAGTGCATCATGATCAGGGCGCAGGCCGCGACAAATTCAAGCGCGAAGTCGCGGTCGCTCACGGCATCCAGCGAATTTTCCGCCACCGCAGCGAAGCCCAGCAGTTGTGCGGTATAGGCGCGATCAATCGGATACGTCGTGCCCGCCAGCGCAGCCGCACCCAGCGGCATCACGTTCACGCGCTTGCGACAGTCGCGCAGGCGTTCAGTGTCGCGGCGCAGATTCTCGAACCACGCCAGCAGATGGTGCCCGAACGTGACAGGCTGTGCGGTTTGTAAATGCGTGAAGCCGGGCAGAATGGTGTCGGCCTCGCGCTCGGCCACCTCAATGAGCGCGGTTTGCAGGCGCGCGAGTTGCGCCAGCAGCACGTCGATCTGTTCGCGCAGATACAAGCGCACGTCGGTCGCGATTTGGTCGTTGCGTGAACGCCCGGTGTGCAGTTTTTTTCCGGCCTCGCCGATGCGCGCGGTGAGGCGTGCTTCGATGTTCATGTGCACGTCTTCGTAACTCACCGACCAAACAAACGTGCCCGCTTCGATTTCGGCACGGATTTCTTCCAGGCCGCGCACGATGGCATCGCACTCGCCCGAGGTGAGCACGCCGACTTTAGTCAACATGCGCGCATGCGCAATCGACCCCAGAATGTCGTGCGCGTACAGGCGCTTGTCGAAATTCACCGAAGCGGTAAATTCTTCCACAAACTTGTCGGTGGGCTGGTCGAAACGCCCGCCCCAAAGCTTGGTTTCAGTTTTTTCTTGCGTCATTGAGAATGTTCCGCTGTTGCTATTGTCAAGCCACGATCACAGCGTGACCCACTAAAATTTCTGCATCCACACCGCCCTGCCCTTACCCACGCAGCGGTGCTGCAATATCGCACCAGTATACCAACGAGCAGCGCAATACAGCGGCACGCGGCTCCCGTACGCCGTTCAACTGCCTTTCTAGGTTCAATTATCTTGATCCCCAAGCGCTTCTCCAAGCACACTGTGCCCAATTATTTAGCTGGAGTCCCGCATGCCCTGGATTAAAGCGTGGCATATTTTTTTTATGGTGGTGTGGTTTGCCGGCTTGTTTTACCTGCCGCGTTTGTTTGTGTATCACGCCGCCTGCGATGATGCGCCGGGCAATGAGCGTTTCAAGGTGATGGAACGCAAGTTGTTCATCATGACCACCTTGGGCGCCGTGGGCACGGTGATTTTCGGCGTGTGGTTGCTGCTGGGTTATGCCTGGGAAGCGTTTCGGGCGACCGGCTGGTTGCACACCAAACTGGCGCTGGTGGTGACGTTGATTGGCTACCACGCGTATTGCTGGAAACTGATGCAGGATTTCAAACTGGATCGCAATCGACACGGCCACGTATTCTATCGCTGGCTGAACGAATTTCCGGTGCTACCGCTGCTGCTGATTGTTGTTCTGGTGGTTGTGAAACCGTTCTAACGCGGAAGATTTTGAACAGGCTCTAAAACTTGATCCCGTCCGCTTCACCCCGCACACTGTCGTAGGATTCTAAAACGCACCGAGCCTGACATGCCCTGGATCAAAGCGCTGCGCATTTTCTCCAAGAGTGTATTGCCGGAAATTGGTGCGGGATTTCAAACAGAAGCGCAATCGACATGGTTACATGTTTTAGCGCTGGCTGAATGAAATTCCCCCGCTGCCGCTACTGGTAGGCATTGTTATTTTGGTGGTTGTGAAACCATTTTAATTCTAAATCGCATTCAAAGAGCGGCGGCCGTCTGCCTTTGTAATGCTGCTGAAGAACTACTGAAGAATTAAGCACAACACGAAGAGTTGAGAGAACTGCATGACCGACGTCGCACCCACCGTTCCTGTGGTATTGGTTTTCGCCGGTCATGACCCGAGCGGTGGCGCTGGCATTCAAGCGGACATCGAGGCGATTGTCAGCATGGGGTGCCACGCAACCACCGTAATCACCGCGTTAACGGTGCAAGACACCGCGCACGTGCAACGCTTTGTGGCGGTCGACCCCACGCTGGTGATGGAGCAGGCACGCGCGATTCTGGAAGACATGCCGGTAGCCGCGATTAAAATCGGCATGGTCGGCAGTGTTGAAAACATCGAAGTGATCCACGCCATATTGTTGGACTACCCACAAATTCCGGTGGTGCTCGATCCGATCATTGCCAGCGGCAGCGGCGCCACCGAACTCGCCGACGAAGCGATGATCGACGCGATGCTGGAATTGCTGTTCCCGCTGACCACCTTACTCACGCCCAACAGCGTGGAATTACGCACCTTTGCGCCGGATGGTGACAATTTAGACGCATGTGCGCACGCGCTGCTGGAATCCGGCTGCGAATACCTGCTGGCAACCGGCACGCACGAGAACACCACCGACGTGGTGAACGTGCTTTACAATAATTTTCGACGCATCGACGATTTTCACTGGGAACGGCTGGAAGGCAGTTACCACGGTTCCGGGTGTACACTGGCCGCAGCGATTGCCGGTTTGTTTGCGCAGGGAATGGAGCCGCACACGGCGGTGCGCGAAGCGCAGGAATACGCGCACGAAGCCTTAAAACAGGGCTATCGCATCGGTATGGGGCAGCGCTTACCCAACCGATTGTTTTGGGCGCAAGGCAGTGAGTCCGACGATGAAGCTTTCAAAACCGACGAATAAGTTGTTGCCGGGGCACGGCCTGTACGCCATCACCGACGCGCAGCTCACACCGGAGGCGTGGCTGTCTGACAGGGTCGCCAAGGCCATCGAAGGCGGCGCGGTGATGATCCAATACCGCAACAAAATTGCCGATGAGGCGCAGCGCGAGCGCGAAGCCCGTCTGCTGCGCGACATGTGTCATACGCACCGTGTCCCACTCATCATCAACGACCATGTCGAGTTAGCGCATCGTATTGGCGCCCAAGGTGTGCATTTGGGCGAGGCGGATATGCAGGTGCACGAGGCGCGCGCGCTTCTGGGCGCGCACGCCATTATCGGTGTGTCGTGTTATAACCAATTTCAGCGGGCATTGCGCGCGCAACAGGCGGGCGCGGATTATGTCGCATTCGGCAGCTTTAATGCCTCGCCGACCAAAAGCGGCACGGTGCGCGCGACCATCGAGCTGTTGCACGAAGCCAAGCAACATTTACATCTCCCGATGGTTGCTATCGGCGGCATCACGCCGGAAAATGGACGTCCCATTGTGCAAGCGGGCGCCAGCCTCATTGCCGCTTGCTACGGAGTGTTCGGTCAGCCCGACGTGCGGATCGCAGCACACAAATACGAGCATTTATTTTCGGCGGCAGGGAAGGCGTTTGTTGTTTAGCGAATTCGGTTATTTCTAAGGAGCCAGCCATGACCCAATCCCACGATTTGTTTGTTCAAGCCCAACGCCACATCCCCGGCGGCGTGAATTCACCGGTACGCGCATTTCGCGGCGTCGGCGGTGACCCGCTATTTTTCGCGCGCGGCGAGGGCGCCTACCTTTACGACGAAGACGGCAAGCGTTACGTCGACTATGTCGGCTCATGGGGACCGATGATCGCCGGCCATGCGCATCCCGAGGTGTTGCACGCGGTGCGTGAAGCGATTGCGCGCGGCTTGGGCTTCGGTGCGCCCACCAAAATCGAAACGCAGATGGCCGACCGAGTGTGCGAGCTAGTGCCATCGATGGACATGGTGCGCATGGTCAGCTCCGGCACCGAAGCGACCATGAGTGCGATCCGCCTTGCGCGCGGCTACACCGGGCGCGACAAGATTTTAAAGTTCGAAGGGTGCTACCACGGTCATTCCGATTCGCTCTTGGTCAAGGCCGGTTCCGGCGCACTGACCCTGGGCGTACCGACCTCACCGGGTGTGCCGGCGGTGCTGGCCGAACACACGCTCACGGTGGCGTATAACAACCTCGAACAGGTACGCGAAATATTCGCCCAGTACGGCCGCCAAATCGCCTGCATCATCGTCGAACCGGTCGCGGGCAACATGAACTGCATTCCACCCACGCCGGGTTTTTTGCACGGCTTGCGCGCGGTGTGCGACGAATTCGGCAGCGTGCTGATTTTCGATGAAGTCATGACCGGCTTCCGAGTTGCGCTGGGCGGCGCGCAGGCTTTATTCAAAGTGCAACCCGATCTCACCACGCTAGGCAAGGTCATCGGCGGCGGCTTCCGGTCGGCGCCTTCGGCGGCAAGCGCGCCATCATGGAAAAAATCGCGCCGCTGGGCCCGGTGTATCAGGCCGGCACCTTGTCGGGCAATCCGGTGTCGATGGCGGCGGGGTTGGCAATGCTGGGCATTATTTCCAAACCCGGCTTCTTCGAAAAACTCACGACCCGCACGCAACAGCTCACCGACGGCTTGGTTGCTAAGGCAAAACAAGCCAAAATTCCGCTCACCACCAATACGGTTGGCGGCATGTTCGGCGTATTTTTCTCGACCGAAGCGCAAGTGACGAACTACGCGCAGGCCACGCAGTGCAATGTGGAACGCTTCAAGAAGTTCTACCACGGCATGCTGGAGCGGGGCGTGTATCTGGCACCGTCGGCGTTTGAAGCCGGGTTTGTTTCAAGCGCTCATGGCGACGCGGAAATCGCCGCGACCCTGGCCGCTGCCGAACAGGTGTTCGCCAAACTGTAAAGATCTGGCATTAAACTTATTATGCAAACTTTGTTATCGAGGCAATTCATGCGCAGCAAGAAATTCAAACTGGCAGTGGTGGGCATCCTGGCGGCGTTCGGTGTGGCGGCGGTGGTTTACAGTGGCACATCCACACAACGCGACGCGGCAAAAAGTGAAGCTGTCGAGGCCACCAAAGCCAAGCCCGCGCTCTCGGTCACCACGACCACGCCGCGCACGGTGGCGTGGCCACGCAGCCTCAGCACCAATGGCAACATCGTTGCGTGGCAGGAAGTGGTCATCGGCGCCGAGATCGGCGGCCTGCGCTTGACCGAAGTGCTGGTCAATGTCGGCGATAAGGTTCGGCGCGGGCAATTACTCGCGCGCATCGCCAGCGACACGCTCGATGCCGATCTTGCGCAAGGCCGCGCGGCGGTTGCCGAAGAAACCGCGATGCAAGCCGAAGCGGTTGCCAATGCCGACCGCGCGCGCCAACTGCAGTCCACCGGTTTGATCAGCGCGCAGCAAATTACCCAGTCGCTGACCGCTGAGCAAACCGCGAAAGCGCGCCTTGCCGCCGCGCGCGCGCGCGTGCAGTCCAACGAATTACGTCTGTCGCAAACCCAGGTGCTGGCACCTGATTTCGGCGTAATCTCAGCGCGCACCGCAACCGTCGGTTCGCTCGCACAACCCAGCCAGGAGTTGTTCCGGCTGATTCGCCAAAACCGCTTGGAATGGCGTGCCGAAGTCACCGCCACCGAATTGCCGCGCATTCAACCCGGCCAAGTGGTGATGGTGGAACTGGCTGACGGCGTAACGACGCAGGGCCGCGTGCGCATCGGCGCGCCCACGGTCGATCCGCAAACCCGCATCGGTCTGGTGTATGTCGATTTGCCCGCCGACAGCCCCGCGCGCGCCGGCACGTTTGCACGCGGTGTATTTGAATTGGGTCAAGCCCAGGCACTGATTCTGCCGCAGTCGGCAGTGCTGCTGCGCGAAGGCTTCAGCTATGTGTTTAAAGTCGGCGACAATAATCAGGTTGCACAAGTCAAGGTGTCGATCGGGCGGCGCGTCGAAGACCAGGTTGAAATCACCGGCGGGCTGGAACCGAATACGCGCGTGGTCTCAGCCGGCGTGGGTTTTTTAAACGACGGCGATACCGTGCGCGTAGTTGAGGCGCAAGCGGCTGCCAAATAGTTAATGTCAAGCTTGTCAACTAAATCCGATTAATCAGTAAAGGATTGCGTACACCATGAATGTCTCCGCTTGGTCCATTAAAAATCCGATTCCGGCGATCCTGCTGTTCGTCATGCTCACGTTGATGGGGCTGATGGGTTTTCGCGCGATGAAAATTCAGCAGTTTCCGGACATCGATCTGCCCACCATCATCGTCAGCGCCGCGCTGCCGGGTGCAAGCCCGTCGCAACTGGAAACCGATGTCGCGCGTAAAATCGAAAACTCGATTGCGACGTTGCACGGGGTCAAGCACATTTACACTCAGGTGCAAGATGGCGCGGCGACGATTACCGCAGAATTCCGTCTCGAAAAACCGACCCAGGAAGCGCTCGACGACGTGCGCTCGGCAGTGGCGCGCGTGCGCTCCGATCTGCCCAGCGACTTACGCGACCCGGTGGTCGCCAAGATGGATCTGGCGGGCATGCCGATCCTCACTTACACGGTCGCGTCGGATCGCATGGACGACGAAGCGCTGTCGTGGTTCGTCGACAATACCATGGTGAAAAATTTGCTCGCAGTGCGGGGAGTCGGCGCGGTCAGCCGTGTGGGTGGCGTGGAACGCGAAGTTAGGGTCGAGCTTGATCCGGGCAAATTGCTCTCGCTGGGCGCAACCGCTGCCGACATCTCGCGGCAATTGCGGCAGATTCAGCAGGAAGCGTCCGGCGGACGCGCCGACGTCGGCGGCATCGAGCAATCGGTACGCACGGTCGCAACCGTGCACTCGGCCGAAGAACTGGCGCGCATGGATATCGCTCTGGCGGGCGGCCGGCGCATCCGTCTTGATCAGGTCGCGACCGTTTCCGACACCGTCACCGAGCGGCGCTCCGCAGCGTTGCTGAACGGCGCGCCGGTGGTCGGTTTTGAAATCACGCGCAGCCGTGGCGCGGGCGAAGTTGAAATCGCCACCGAAGTGCGCAATGCATTAGAGAAGCTCAAGGCCGCCTACCCGCACATTACCGTGGTCGAGGCGTTCAACTTCGTCGATCCGGTGGAGGAAAATTACCACGGCTCGATGACGCTGATGTATGAGGGCGCGTTGCTCGCGGTGCTGGTGGTGTGGCTGTTCCTGCGCGACGCGCGCGCCACGCTGGTGTCGGCCACGGCGCTGCCGTTGTCGATCATTCCAGCGTTCGGCGCGATGTACCTGATGGGTTTTTCCATCAACGTGGTAACCCTGCTGAGCCTGTCGCTGGTGATCGGCGTGCTGGTCGACGACGCGATTGTCGAGATCGAGAACATCACGCGTCATCTGCGCATGGGCAAGTCGCCGCTGCAGGCAGCCACGGAGGCCGCCGATGAAATTGGTCTCGCCGTGATCGCGACCACCTTCACGCTGATCGCCGTGTTCCTGCCGACCGCCTTCATGGGTGGCGTACCGGGCAAGTTTTTCGTGCAATTTGGCTGGACGGCGGCGATTGCGGTGTTCTTCTCGCTGGTGGTGGCGCGCATGCTCACACCGATGATGGCGGCCTTCGTGCTGCGGCTACCCAAGCGTGAGTACCACGAACCGCGCTGGATGGCCATGTATATGAATTGGGTCGCGTGGTGCTTGAAGCATCGCATCAAGACTTTATTAGCCACCGGCGTATTTTTTATCGGTTCGTTCTTGCTGGTGCCGTTGCTGCCCACCGGATTTATTCCGCCCGACGATTTGTCGCAAACCCAGGTGTATCTGTCGTTACCGCCGGGCGCCACGTTCAAACAAACCTATGCGGCCGCCGAGCAGGCGCGCGTGCTGGTGCAGAAGCATCCACACGTGAAGCTGGTGTATACCGCCATCGGCGGCGGTACCGCCGGCGGCGACCCGTTCATGATGGGCGGCGCACCCGAAGTGCGCAAAGCCACCTTGACCATCAACATGACGCCACGTGGGCAACGCGGTGGCATCAGCAAGCAGCAAGTCGAGCGCGAGCTGCGGAAGTTACTGGAAGCCTTGCCGGGCGCGCGCGTGTCGGTCGGCTTCGGCGGCTCCAACGACAAATACATGCTGGTGCTGGCCGGCGAAAATGGCCAGGTGTTGTCAGATCACGCCCGCGTGGTCGAACGCGAGCTGCGCACTATCCCGGGCATCGGCAATGTCACGAGCAGCGCGAGTCTGGTACGCCCCGAGCTCACTGTGCGACCGGATTTCGCACGTGCGGCCGACCTGGGCGTCACCTCGGCGGCGATTGCCGACACCTTGCGCATGGCCACCGCTGGCGATTACAGCCAGGGCTTGGCGAAACTGAATCTTTCGCAGCGGCAGGTGCCGATTGTTGTCAAGTTGCCGCTCGCGGCACGTGAAGACCTTGAGCTGCTGGGACGACTCACAGTGCCGGGCACGCACGGCCCGGTGATGCTCGGCAGCGTAGCGTCGTTCACCATCGACAGCAGCCCGGCCGAGATCAACCGTTATGATCGTCTGCGCAATATCAATTTCGAGATCGAGCTCAATAGCCAACCGCTCGGCTTGGTGGAGCAAACCGCCTCGGCGCTGCCCAGCTTGAGCAACCTACCGCCGGGCGTGATCAAAACTGCTGTGGGCGATGCTGAAGCGATGAACGACTTGTTCGCCAGCTTCAGCTTGGCGATGCTGACCGGCGTGCTGTGCATCTATATCGTGCTGGTGTTGCTGTTCAAAGACTTCGTGCAGCCGGTGACCATTCTCGCCGCGTTGGTGTTGTCGATTCCAGGCGCCTTCCTCGCGTTATTTATCACCCACACCGCGCTGTCGATGCCGTCGATGATCGGCCTTATCATGCTGATGGGCATCGCCACCAAAAATTCGATCCTGCTGATCGACTACGTCATCCTCGGCCGCCGCAAGGGCCTGGACCGCTGGGACGCGCTGCGCGACGCCTGCCACAAACGCGCACGCCCCATCGTGATGACCACCGTGGCGATGGGTGCCGGCATGTTGCCGATCGCGCTGGGCTGGGGCACCGATCCCAGCTTCCGCGCGCCGATGGCGATTGTCGTTATCGGCGGCTTGATCACCTCGACCTTCCTGAGCTTGCTCGTCATCCCGGTGATCTTCAGCTACGTCGATGACGCCATCGGACGCGTGCAGAATTTATTCAAGCGTATCCCGCATGTGCAGGTGCCGGATGCGTTGTGAAGACGTGCGCTAATAGTTGCGCCGCGAGACGCAGCGCAGCCGAAGCTGTGATTGGATCGGAAAGGAAGCCTGGCTTCGGCACTTGAACAGATGGCCGTACGGCTTGCAGCAACATGGCCGCGTTGGGCACCACAAGCAACGCCTGAGCAGCATCCGCTTCTATGCCGCGCAACTTCCTTCGTGATACAGCCCTCTTCGTAGAAGCGCTGCGAAGCACGATTCGCCTATGACTTGAACGTACATCACTGTCACTACGCTACACGTAGTAGCTCAAGCGTAGCGCTTTCCAAAACTGCGCAACATGCACAGGTTGTTTGACCAGAAGCACGCCTTAAAACGCGTAGCCGAATTTCAACAATTCAATATCGATGATTGTTTGTGAGTCGTCTTGAGCGACATTGGCATTGATGAATTTATCGTTTTTGCCTGAAATATAGCGGCCCGCGCTCAGGCTGGTGCCCCAGTAGATACCGTTTTTGGAAAAGATGCGGTAACCGATGCCGACCCCGATGCCCAATTTTGTTTCCGTGGCGTAGGGATGCGTTGCGACGCTATTAAAAAGCCAATCCCAGTCACCCCCCGTTTTTCCATGCAAGCGCGCGACGCGCCCAAAACCGCTGATATAAAATCCATTCACGCTGTCACCTAAAAAGCGGCGGTAATGCGCGTCCACGGTGAATAAGGTAAAGCGCCCTTCGTTTCCGCCGTAGCGATTCGACAAATAAAAAAACGGCAGTGCAATTTCAGCATTCGACCCATGATCAAAATACGACAGCGTGCCGCTGAAGGAACTGAAATCGTCCTGAATTGCCAACAGCCGAAACAGATTCAGCTCCACGCCGTATTTTCTTCCCTGCAGCGGATTGTTCTCGACCTTGTCGTAAATACGCTCCTGCTTTTCGATCACCGTATCGACCTTCTTGTCGATAACATCAACCTTTTTCTCGATCACATCGATTCTTGTCGCATCATCAGCCTGTGCTCCCAACGGGAACAACGCCAATACGATCATCCATGCAATGCCTTTCATAATCCCCCAGTCGAATTGATAAAGACTGCATAATACACGAGCGCTATGAACCACAGTGTGCGGGCTTCGCGAGTCGCTGCAAACAGTAGCGCAGCAAATCTGCGCGCACACACTGAAGTCGCTTCAATACCTCCTGTTTTTTGACCAGCGTGAAAAGGTGGCTACCTTGTTTTACAATGCAATAGCGCAAGCCAGACCCTTATCTTATACGACCCCATGCGTTTTGAATGCTAAATAGCCGTAGGGTGGGCACCGCCCACCAACACCCTGGCTAACACCTTCAAATTTTCTGCCCCCGCTGCAACTGTCGCCGCACGGGCTTACCCCACAGTAACTTTCCGCCAAGCGCGCGTTGCATCTGAGATGCCTATTCAAGATCTCCCTGGGATGCAATAAAAATGCAATTAATCAAGCCTGACCCTATTATTTTTACGCCGCGATGCGAAATTGTTGATCGACATATTTTTGTTCCTGCTGAGCATACTTGCCGCAGTTTTCGCACCGAAAATACTGCGCTGTTTGCTTAAACGCTCCGCGCGCAACACAACCCCGCATCGTCGCTTTCCGTTTTCGGTTCAGCGAAGAATGCGGAGTGAAATGAAATCCCGAGTTACAGCACTGCCTAGCTAACCCAGGTGAAGCTACCGAATATAGATTCGATAAGTCCAGAGCTCGGAGTAAGCTCTCTGGAACAGATTGCAGTTATTGGCGGCGCATCCATCTCCACAGCCACCGTCGTTACCAATCCAAGCATAAGTCGTTGCCGTGGGCCTGGAACACCAGCGATTGCCAGGAGCGTCCATCCATAGCTCGACATCGCGGTAGCGGTAGCAATTGCCTTCCGGGCAGGTCGAGGATTCGTTCATCTCAGTGCCTAAGCCCGGTTGATTATCGTCAACTGTCGCGTATCCATCTGCACCGAGACGAACCCGGTCTGCGCCGAAGGTAATATTTGGATTCATATACCGGTTCGCCAGCAAATTATTGCCGTTTTTGATGATGGGTTCATTGGCGTGCACGTACGTTACGTCCGAACCGTCGATCACTTTTTTTGTGAGTAGTGTGTTTTGTGGTTGCGTGAAGAACGAATTATAGTCACCACTCACCTGCATCTCCCAGGCTTTGTGTCCGATAATACCGCCGTTGATTCCAGGCTTCGCAATTTCAACCATGATGTTTGTGCCCACCAGTTCCCATGCGGCCGGGCTCTTATAATCGTTCGAAAAGTGCGCGCCAATCTCACCGTATTCCTTCGGCTCCGTCCAGAATTTCGTATTCGTAAACGATACGCTCGACCCGTCGCTCGGGTGGACATTCATAACCAGAGTCCAACCGCCGCCCTGCGTCTTCATATCACAATGCGCGAGGTAGGTCGTGGAGGCGGCTGGGGGTGGGGGCCCCGGATGAATGTAATAGAGGCCACTCCCTTTGGACTCGTTAGCATTTAGGATGGCCTTGCAGTCTGCACGCGCTGCACTTGTCGTGTTCAGGGGGATAAACGCGTTAGTGGCCATTTGGAGAGCCTCAATCCGCGTATCCTGCGCTGCAGAGGCCCCCTCCACCGTGCCAAGGCGCGCGTTGTTCTGATTTACCGCGTCTTTTAGCTTGCTGAAGTTGCCGTTCACTTCCGCAGCTACAGCAGGCTGGGTGTCTTTAAATTCCTTAAGCACGGGAACATCGCCAGCGTGATTTATCGGACTAACGAAAGCGCCCACCAACAAGATAGCGAAACTATAAGAACGATACGAAGTGCTGCGCATAAAATGCCTCCTCTAAGATTGAAATGAGTACGGTGGGAAGGGCGCTGTTATTGCCAAGTACACTCACCCCACTTCGACGTGCCCCACTCGCATGCAGCCAGTTTGTCAGTGGGATTGATGGAGGTAGAGCCAGATTTAGACGCATTGCCGGCGGCCCTGCCACACGCAGCGAGTGTGGCGAAAAAAAGCACGGCGAAGACAATTTGAAGCAGACGTGTGCGCATGATACCTCCTCCTAGTGTTACCACTACGGATAATCGGGCCAAGCTTGGGATAATCGTAATTGGGTCAGGCTTGCGCTATTGCATTTACAATTTAGCAAGACTGGCCGGTAGATTAAATATTTTTCGATGACGAGGTAATACTGCAAATGCAGTATTCGTATTAGTCAAATTAGCGAAGACAATACTTGCTATGAACAGAGGAAAAAATTCAGGCCGGTTCGTAGAAGCCGTGCTTGATGGCGTAAGCAGTAACTTCGGCGGCGTTATGCAAGCTTAGTTTGTCCATTAAATTCTGGCGGTGTTTGCGTATGGTTAAAACGCTGCGATAAAGCTGGGCGGCAATGGCTTCGTTATTCATGCCGCGTGCGATCATGGCAAGAATTTCCTGTTCGCGCGGCGTAATTAATTGTTCGTTTGATTTATGTAATGTTTGTTGATGTTCAAACAAGGCAGCGATGCTGCGACTGATGTATTGGCCGCCGCCAAGGACAATGTGTATGGCGTGTAGAAACTCGGTGCTGTCTTCGTGCTTGAGTACGTAAGCATCCGCGCCGGCGGCGAGCGCTTGGCGCACGGAGTTAGCTTGTAAGCTGCCTGTCAATACTACGATTTTGAGTGGGCTTGCCTGCGCCTTGAGGCGTGTCGTGATGAGCGCGCCGTGGCAACCGGGTAAATCGAGGTCCAGAAGCAGTAAATCGGGGTGCAGTGATTGCACCATGGATTCCACCATAGCACCGTCACCGGTTTCGGCGATTACATCAAAGTCAGGTTCCGTGGCCAAAAACATTTTGAGGCCCTGCCTGACGAGAACATGATCTTCAGCGAGCAATGTTTTTATCACGACATGTGAGCCTGTGTTGGTGGTGCTCTGGTTGCTGTAAAAACATGCCGAGTGAAACCAGGCACCGCGTAAAGATAGAAGACAACAGCGGAATAGAAAACAGAATTATTTACTAAACGGATATACGTAACGCCTGCAGCTCGTGTGAACACGGCGTTAAGTCGACATGCCTACGTGACGCATAAGGAATTTTCCGTGCTACCTATTGAATCGAAAGCCAGTCGAATCAGCGCGGCATTCATGCCGGCGCTGAGCTCGACAGATTTGCAGGTGCGCGCTGAGCTAATACGCAGTTTATTTCAACAGTCATCGCGCATGCTCTATGCCAATTATCCGGTGGTGGCATTGACTGCCCTGCTTTTCTGGAAATATTTTCCGCCGGCTACGATTTTGATCTGGGTTGCACTTTCGTTTGTATTAACCACATTTCGGGCCGGTATAGATCGGTATTTTCTGCGCACGTTGCCTACGGGGCGGGAAGCAGTGCGGTGGGGATGGGTTTTTACATTTTTTTCGTTTTTGTCGGGCTGCCTCTGGGGCACTATCGGTGTCATTTTTTTTGCGCCGAACGACATGATGCTCACTGCATTTATCTGCATCATGGTGGCCAGTATCGTTGGTGGATCGGTGACATTGTTATCCGCTTTTCCTCCGGCATATTATTTGTCTGCTATTCCCACGATTCTTCCATTTGCGCTCTACGCCTTAATGTACGGCGGTGAATTATTCACGATCCTGGGTGTGTTGGCCTTCATTTGTCTGTGGGTCAATCTTGTGAGTTGTCACAGTATTTATGCGACCCAACGTGAATCGGTGATGTTACGTTTTCAGAATCTGGAATTAATTCAGCAACTCACCCAGCAAAAAGAACTCGCCGAAACGGCGGTGCGTGCCAAAACACAGTTTTTGGCTGCGGCCAGTCACGACTTGCGTCAACCGGTGCATGCGCTGGGTTTATTTGTTGCAACCTTACGTGCGTTAAATTCGCGCACTGAATTAAAACGTAGCGACGTGGAAAATGTCACTGATCGCTTGCAAGCAACACTCAAGAGTCTGGGGCAGTTGCTGAATGGCTTGCTACATGTCTCGCAACTCGATTCGGGTGCGGTAGAAGTCATCAAACGCTCCGTCAAACTTCAGGATGTATTTAACGATCTACAGAACGAGTTTAGTGAATCGGCGGATGCTAAGAACATTAAGCTGCGCATGGTGCCCACGTCGCTCTGGGTTTACACCGATCATGTGATACTGCAAAGAATACTGTTGAATTTAATTTCCAACGCCTTGCGTTATACCCAACATGGGAAGATTTTGATCGGTTGCCGGCGTCGCGGGACGGCGGTTGAAGTGCAAGTGATGGATACCGGCATTGGAATAGCGACCGATCAATTGCCGAAAATATTTCAGGAGTTTTATCAGGTGCAGAATCCTGCGCGTGATCGCGCGCAGGGGCTTGGCTTGGGATTGTCGATTGTGCAAAGGTCGGTAGATTTATTAGGTTCGCAACTCAGTGTTGCGTCTATTTCGGGAAGAGGATCGGTGTTTACTTTTATGCTGCCGATTTCACCGGCGGTGTTGTTGCCGCAACAACTAAAAAAAGCTGCATTGATTCATAATCCTGAAAATCAGCCGGGCATCATTTTAGTGGTCGATGACGACCTTGAAATACTGAACGCGCTCCAGTTGTTGTTACCGGCGTGGGGGTATGCGGTTGTTGCTGTGCCGACGCTTCCGCAAGCTTTGGCGGCGGCGGATCAATATACATCGACCATTAATTTTGTGTTGGCTGATTACCGGTTAGCGCAAGACGTGACCGGTGCCGATGTCATTCGCGCTGTATTGACCCGCATGGGGCGAACCGTGCCGGCAGCAATCATTACCGGCGATACCTCACCTGAACGCATTCGCGAAGCCAATGCAACAGGATTTAAACTGCTACATAAACCGTTAGATCCGCAAGAAATGCAATTATTGCTAAGCGCTGCCAGTGGCGTTTGAAATCAGCGTTTCTGGACCGGCTGGAAGCGCCATTAGGGTCAGACTCCAAATATACAATAAATCGCTCAAGCACTCATCCCTACTTCGTTCTTGATGGTCTCGCCATACTCGTTCGATGCGACAACGAGGTCGTACTGGCTTTGCAGATTCATCCAGAATTGCGGGTTGTTTCCAAAGTAGCGGCCCAAGCGTAAAGCGGTGTCTGCGCTGATTCCGCGCGTGCCGTTCATCATATCGACGATCCGCCCAGACGGGACAGACAACGCGAGCACGAGCTGGTGGACAGTTCGCGCGCTACCAATTCGCACTTAAGAACTCGACCCGGATGAATTGACTGCATCGCACGCACCCCTCTCAATGGTAATCAGTAATCTCAACGTCATAAGCGTCGCCGTCGCGAAACCGGAAACACGCGCGCCATGGCCCGTTGATAGTCATCGCCCGTGATGGTCACGGTCGCGTTTGCGGTGAAGTTTTGGCCGGTGCTGACGCAGTTGCCAGATTTTTTTGTAATTCACGCCGGTACGCCAAGATCTGGTTGGCCTTGGCAGACTCCGTCATCGACGTGTCGCCGCGCAGCGCCGAACAATAGGCGGCGAACATCATCTGTTCGAGGTACACATGATCGGCAGCAGGAAGTTTGCCGAGCAAGTCAACGGTAGCCGTCCGCACACGGGTTTCGAGCTGTGCGCCTTTCACTGGCCCAATCTTCCCGATTTCTGCCTGAACCTGTGAATCCCAATCCTTGTTAACTTGCACGGGGGGTGCGGGGCAGTCTAAGGCAAAGGTATTGGTTGCGAGTATCGCCATGACGCAACTGGCCAGCAAGAACGGCGATGTGTTTGTGAATTTCATTTTTTTGCACCCGCCTTTTTCAGAATTCGAATCATATCTACGCGCTCCTTTCCCTCCAAGTCCTCTTCTGCATAGTTCAAAACAGACTTGCCATCCTCGTCGCGGTCATCGGCCTTGGCGCCGCGCTTGAGCAAAACTCGAACTACGTTGGGATTGCCCTCACGTACAGCGAGCATCAATGCCGACTGCCCGAACTTATTCTTGGCATGGATGCCGGCACCGGCGTCAAGCAACGCCTCGACGCCGACAACATTACCGGCCTCGGCCTTAAGCAGTGTGGTAATGTGAGCAACGCGATGGCTGGCCGCCCATAATAAAGCAGTCGATCCGTTTTTTTTATCACGCGCATTCACGTCAGCACCGCTCTTTAGCAGCACTCGAAATACTTCCGCTTCCCCAACACTTAACATAAGAGCGGATACTCCCTTTGAATCCGTGACATTCACATTGATGCCATGGGCCAATAGCGCCTTTACTACATCCACACTCGGGTAACTAGCGTAACTCAGCGCAAACAACAGCGCCGTCTGTCCTGCACTATTTTGGCTGTTCGCATTCGCACCGTGATCCAACAATACCCGGACGCTGGCGGGAGCGTCCCAATGGTATGCGGCGAACATCAATGCAGTTGTTCCGTTGGTGCTCGCGAAGTTGGGATTCGCGCCTCGCACGAGCAGCAGCTCCATGACACGCGCTCGCTCCGTATCCTCTATACGATCAGCTACGGCAACCAACATGAGAGGCGTAAGCGGATCGTGATCACTTAGTAGACTTTCTGAATTATAGGAAATCGTGTATGTACAGCCGCAAGTCATATTCGGGTCGGCACCCGCATCCAATAATGCCTGTACGTTTGGGACGATTCCAGCTTGAGCAGCAATGTGTAGCGCGGGCCATCCTCCACGATTATTCTTCGCATTAACATTAGCACCCAACGCAAGCAAGAACCCTATAACTTCGTTCCGTTCCTCTTGGTTTACGTCTCTCATACCCCCTGCCGCCATCTTGAGCGCTTCATTAGCCCAACTCCGGTCAGCGCCACGTTTCAGCAAGAGTAGCGACTCCAATTGCCCACCTCCGGCAGCGGCAAGGAACGCGTCGTAGATTTTCTCGCTACTTGCACCACGATTAAGCAGAAAGCTCACAATCTCACGATGCCCCTTCTCGGCGGCCCTTTCAAGAGCCCGACCATCACTCGCGCCACCCTTTAACAACAGTTGAACAATGCTCAAGTGTCCTTCACTAGCCGCTGCGGAAATGGCCGGTTCATAGCTACGCTCGTCTTTTATGTCAAGATCCATCCCCGTTGCGATGAACAGACGCACCGCCGCCAAGTTACCCTTGCGCGCGCTATCCACGAATGCTTCCGGAGTGAAGGGCAACGGAATACGTTTTAGCTGTTGGAGCGCTGCCTGTTTCGCCGCCTCGTCCGCCACCCCCTTGGCGGCAACCACACTCAAAGTGTTTCTGACCTCAGTGTTGTACGCACGGATACGCGCGCTTTTCTGTGAATCGGAAAGGGTTGAATCATCCCGCAGACCAGAACAGTAGGTCGCGTACATCATCTGTTCGAGATAAACCTTGTCGGCCTTCGGTAGCTTACCCATCAAATCGCGAGTCGCGTTGCGTGTCAGCGTCTGCAGTTCCGTGCCTTTTGCCGGTCCGATCTTACCCACCGCCGCGCGCACCTCAACCTCCCAATCCTTGCCCGCTTGCTCCGGGAGCTTTGGACATTCAAGTGCTGCCACGTTCGCTGAAACGATCAGCGCGAACGCCGCATACGCACTGCGCAAGGCAACACAGCGTTCCATACGTATCATTTCGCATTCATCCTTGATGGGTGGTTTCGATTTGCGCAATGTAGTTGCGTGACATTTACCAGATTATAGTCAACACTCAAAAATCCAAGCACGGAAATATTCACAGCACAACACGCTGACCACGTCGGAATACCTTCTGACGTGGTAAAAAAATTGCGTAGGATTTAATTTATTGAAGGGGTTGAATCGCCGGACATAGCGCGCCGGTTACTGCCTATTTAATCAGCAACGAACTCGGCACATCCTGTAAGCCGTTTTTCAATACGCTGGCTTTGAAGCCTTGATTGCTGAGAAGAAAAGCGGCCGCCGAGCTGCGACGACCAGTGCTGCAATAGCATACATAGTAGGTATTGACATTTAACTCGCCGATGCGCTGGCGCAGTTCGTGGAGCGGGATATTCATGGCGTTGGGCAAGCGTGACTCTTTGAACTCCGACGGCACGCGCACATCGAGGAACACGGCGTCGTCGCTGAGCTTCTCCAACGCGCTGTTCAAATCAATATTATCTAGCAGAGGCTCTTTTAACAGGGCGAGAAAGTCTTTCTTCGCCAAACGCATCAGGCGCCCTTCGGAAATCATTACGACGTTGGCGTTGCGCGGTTTGTTGGAAATCAGCGCTTCTTCGCCGAACGCGACTCCGGCGCCGATCTCGGCCAGCTCCACCGGTTTGCCCTTGCCCATCATCTGGCGCGTCACTTTGGCGCTGCCTTTGTCAATCAGATAAAAATAATCACCGGGGTCGCCTTGGCGGATCACGACGTCGCCCACGGTCACGTCCAACGACTCCATACGCTCGAATACTTTTTCGATGTTCGCCGGCGGGATGTTGTTGAACGCAAGCGTGGAACGCAGCTTCGTGCGCCAATCGCCTTCGCCCTTGATCACGGTTTTAGTCTTGGGCGAGGCTTCCGCCGTGGCCATCTGGTCCCATGTCAACATCTGGTCGAATTGTTCCATGTCGATGCGAATTACTTCCACGTCGCCAGCCGTCATTGCGGTCCACTGCCGGGGCTGCTTGTTGTCGATGGGACGCCAAGTTTCAGGCATGCCTGCGGTGATGTGCAGCACTTGCGCGTTGGTGTGCGAGCGCAGTTCGATTTCGCCGCTCAACAGATAAACCAGTTTGCGGTCGCGCTCGCCTTCGGCAAATAAACGCACGCCGGGGCCAAGATTTTCAAGCGGGGTTTTCGCCGCTAATTCGCGGATGCGCGGCGCCGATAACGATGCAATCGGCTCCAGCCCTTGCAAGGTTTCGGCGTCCACCCGTTGCGGCAGCGCATCGTTGTCACTCATGGGGGAATTCATGGTGTGATGTCTTGGAGATTCTCTGGTTATACGAAGCGACGCCAACGCAGTAGACTCGATGGTAAACTGCACTACTTCATCGGTAGTTACTCTCAACACTTTAGCGACCCCCGTTTACCCCATGCGCATCCGCGAAATACCCTATAACTACACTTCATTTTCCGACCGTGAAATCGTCATCCGTTTTCTGGGCGAGCCGCTGTGGCACACGCTCAACGAATTGCGTGGTTCGCGCCGCACCGGCCAGTCGGCACGCATGTTGTTCGAAGTGCTGGGCGACATGTGGGTGATCACGCGCAACCCGTTTATTCAAGACGATTTGATGGAAAATCCCAAACGCTGGGCGTCGCTGGCACATGCGCTGCATCATCGGCTGGATCAAATCATCGCGCGCGCCGGCGGCAATGAACTGGCTTTGCAACTGGAGTCGGCGACACGCACGGCGGTGCGAAAATTTGAAAGCTGGCTGCCGGAACAGCGTGCATTGCGTAAAAAAGCGCTGCGCCGCCTGAGCAAGGTTACACGTCGCGACAATATTTGCTTCGACGGTTACGCGCGCGTGTCGCACGTGACCGACGCCAGTGACTGGCGCGTGGAATTGCCGTTCGTGGTGCTGACGCCCGACAGCGAAGACGAAATCGCACCCATCGTGCGCGCCTGCATTGAGCTTGGGCTCACGCTGATTCCGCGCGGCGGCGGCACCGGCTACACCGGCAGCGCGGTGCCGTTGTACGCCGACACCGCCATCATCAACACCGAAAAACTTGAAGCACTCACCGGCGTGGAAATGCGCCGCTTGCCGGGTGTTGCGCATGAAGTCGCCACGGTATGCGCTGAAGCAGGCGTGGTCACCAAACGCGTGTCGGAATTGGCCGAACAGCACGGTTACGTATTCGCGGTCGATCCCACCTCGCAAGATGCGTCCACCATCGGCGGTAACGTGGCGATGAACGCGGGCGGAAAAAAAGCCGTGTTGTGGGGCACCACGCTCGACAACCTCGCCTCGTGGCGCATGGTGATGCCGGATGGCGCGTGGTTGGAAATCGAACGCCTGAATCACAACCTGGGCAAGATTCACGAAGTGGAGTTCGCCGAGTTTCGCCTCACCGGCTACGGCGCCGACGGCAAGATGCCGCAGGGCGATATGCAGACGCTGCGTATCCCGCGCGAGCAATTACGCAAGCCTGGCTTGGGTAAAGATGTCACCAACAAGTTTCTCGGCCGCTTGCCGGGCGTACAGAAAGAAGGCTGCGACGGCATCATCACCTCGGCGGTATTCATCGTGCACCGCATGCCCAAGTACATTCGCACCGTGTGCCTGGAATTCTTCGGTGCAAATTTACACAAGGCAGTGCCGGCCATCGTCGAACTCAAAGACTACGTCGACGCGGCCTTTGGCGTGGTGCTCGCGGGACTGGAACATCTGGACGAACGTTACGTGCGCGCCGTGAAATACAGCACCAAGGCGCCACGTCGTGAATTTCCTAAAATGGTCTTGATCGCTGACCTCGCCGGCGATGATGAAAATTCAGTCGCACAGGCCGCCTCGCACATCGTGCGCTTGGCCAACGCGCGCGACGGCGAAGGCTTCATCGCCGTGAGTCCCGAAGCGCGTCACCGCTTCTGGCAAGACCGCCATCGCACCGCCGCCATCGCTGCGCACACCAATGCGTTCAAGATCAACGAAGACGTGGTGATTCCGCTGCCCAAACTCGCCGACTACAGCAACGGCATCGAGCGCATCAACATCGAGCAGTCGATTAAAAACAAGCTGGTGATGATCGATGCGGTGCTGAACTACCTGGACGGTGATTTACCCGAAGTGCGCAACGCGCCGGATTATTTTTCCAGCGCGGAAAACGACGCCATCATCATGGCGAAGAAAGTCGCGGCACGTGAACACCTGCTCGTGGTGCAAACGCGCTGGCGCAGCTTGCTGGAAAACCTGGATGCGGACGCGCAGCAGTTCGCTCACGTATTGGACGACAGCGCGCGCGCCAAGGCGCAACCGGGGGACCGCCTGTTTGATCTGGCACAACGCCGCGACTTGCGCATTTCTTATCGTCACGACGTGGAACGTTCGCTTAAAGTGATCTTCAACGGCCGCGAGCTGGCAGGCGTATGCAAACGCCTCGATGAAATCCACGCCGGCGTCCGCTCCAGCCGCTTGTTTGTCGCCACCCATATGCATGCGGGCGACGGCAACGTGCACACCAATATTCCGGTGAATTCCAACGACTACGCGATGCTCAACGAAGCACATCGCATCGTCGACCACGTGATGGCCTTGGCCACCGGTTTAGGCGGCGTCATTTCCGGCGAGCACGGTATCGGCATCACCAAATTGCATTACATGGACGCCGCCGATGTGGCGGAGTTTGCGCAGTATAAAAATGAGATCGACCCGCACGGTCATTTCAATCGCGGCAAGTTGTTGCGCGGCGCAGAACTTGAGCACGCGTACACGCCGTCGCTACGTTTAGTGGAGCAGGAAGCGCTGATCCTGGAAGCCAGCGAGCTGGGCCAGCTCAACGATGCGATCAAGCACTGTTTGCGCTGCGGCAAATGCAAGCCGGTGTGCAACACGCATGTGCCACGCGCCAACCTGTTGTATTCGCCACGCGATAAAATTCTCGCCTCGGGCTTGATCATCGAAGCGTTTTTGTACGAGGAGCAAACCCGTCGCGGCATTTCGGTGCGCCACTTCGACGAGCTGAACAACGTCGCCGACCACTGCACGGTGTGTCACAAATGCGCCGCGCCCTGCCCGGTCGACATCGACTTCGGCGATGTGTCCATCCTGATGCGCAACATCCTGCGCGCACGCGGACAGAAGCGCGCCAACCTCGGCACGCGCGCGTCGATGGCGTTTCTGAACACCACCGATCCCGCGACCATCAAACTGATGCGCAAGGTCATGATCGAGTGGGGCTACAAGGCGCAGCGCCTGGCGTACACGTTTTTCAACAGAAAATATTTTGGCTTAGGTAAAGACACGGCACGCCCGTCCTCGACCACCGGCAAGCCCGCGATCAAGGCGCAAGTGATGCACATGATCAAACGCCCGATGCCGGGAAATTTACCCAAGCAAACCATGCGCGCGTTGCTGGGCGTGGAAGACACCAAGAACGTATTCATTCTGCGCGACCCGGCCAAGGTCACCGAAGACTCCGACGCGGTGTTTTATTTTCCGGGCTGCGGCTCGGAGCGTTTATTCAGCCAAGTGGGTTTGGCGACGCTCGCGATGCTCTATGAAGTCGGTGCACAAACGGTCTTGCCGCCCGGCTACCTGTGCTGTGGCTATCCGCAAACCTCCAGCGGCGAGCGCGTGAAAGGCGAACAGATCAGCACTGACAATCGCGTGCTGTTTCACCGTGTCGCCAACACGCTTAACTACTTGGACATTAAAACCGTGCTGGTCTCCTGCGGCACCTGCATGGACCAACTGCTGAAATACCAGTTCGAAAAAATCTTCCCCGGCTGCCGTTTGCTCGACATCCACGAGTACTTGATGGAGCAAGGTGTGCAACTCGAAGGCGTGAACGGCGTGCAATACCTCTACCACGATCCCTGCCACACGCCGATGAAAACGTACGCGCCGATCAAAGTGGTCAACACCTTGATGGGTCAAAACGTGACTTTATCCGAACGCTGCTGCGGCGAGGCCGGCACCTTCGCCGTCGCCCGCCCCGACATCGCGACACAGGTGCGCTTTCGCAAAGAAGAAGAATTGCGCACAGGTCTCGTTAAACTCGTCGGACAACCGGCTGTCAAAGACGGTAGCGTGAAAATTTTAACTGCCTGCCCCGCTTGTCAGCAGGGCCTGAACCGCTACGCCGACAGCACCGGCCTGGACACCGATTACATCGTGGTGGAGCTGGCGAAACATCACCTCGGCGAGCAGTGGCATGGCAGCTTCATCGACAACGTGACGCACGGTGGAATCGAGCGGGTGTTGTTATGAATGCGGTAAATCCGGCATGCGCACACCAACGCAGGAGCTTGTTAAGCCCCCTTCACCTTAGAGAAAACAGGGAGACAATACTTTGGAGATACATCAGAAGCCGCGTAGATTGCGGCAAAATGCCCCGATGGCAACAACCCAACAAAGCGAGTGACGGCAATGCAACTTCCAGAACGTGATGGTGATGGTTATTTAATGGACCGCGCCAAGTGGACGCCCGAACTGGCGCGTGCGATGGCAGCAGCCGATGGTGTGGAGCTGGACGATGCGAAGTGGAACCACATCGTGAAAGCGCGCGAATTTTACGATGAATTCGGCACCGTGCCGCCGATCCGTAAATTCGCCAAACACATCGACGAAGATCAAAAAGCGCTGTTCGCGATGTGGATGACCGGACCAATGAAACCGATCACCAAATACGGCGGCCTGCCCAAACCCACCGGCTGCGTCTAAACAGCGCTGGGCATCGCACTACGATGGCCAATACAAAATCACCCGCCGGCATCTCACAGCACTTTCGTCGCGAGGCGAAATTGATGATCGGCATATTTTTGTTCCTGTTACTGCTGGGCATACTTGCCGCAGTTTTCGCACCGAAAATACTGCGGCTGTTTGCTTAAGCGTCGAGCGTCGCCCCCCCCCGCGCAGTGGAAACCCACGCCTCGGCGAATTGGCGTGGGGCTGGTGAAAAAGCTATTCCATTAACGGAGGCAGATACCGCCTTCTCCACCTCTGTTTGAATTAGTCATCGCGAAGAGAATCAATTTTGTTGTATTGGGGGGACAAGTCAATGTCCTGGGAGGCGCAGCGTCGTAGACAGCTTGGCCTGTACACGTCGCCCCGCCAAAACTAGTCGTCTGCGGATCCCAAAGACCAATAATACCACCCAGACATGTGCCACCAGCGGCAATGCCTTTGAATACCATGCCACCCTGTGAGTAGTTCCCGTTGAAATTGACGTTGCCTGACGTGTCGACGGATCCAACCCCGGCGGTACCTGCGCCGTTGCCAAAGACTACGCCCTTACCGTTGTACCAATTCAGGTACATACGACCGTCGCTCTTGGTCTTGTCCGAGTCGATGTGTAAGTTGCCTGCATTGTTCGACCCAAAGATATGTGAGCCGGTATTGCCCGAGTGAAGCTCCATGCGAGTGGTATTTGCCGAGTCAGAAAGCACCTCGGGCCCGTTACCATACACGCGGCGAGCATCGACCGCCGCTGAGTCACCGTAGATGAATGAGAGAACCTGGAATCTGCTGATATTCACTGGGTTCGCAGGCGTGTTCGGAGCATTTACAACGAGGCGAAAGTAGCGTGCACTAATGCCGGTGGCCGCTAGGCGGTGCACGAAGATGTCACCCTGCACTGGGGCGACGGCCGGCACGTTGGTCCAAGTCGTGTTGTCTGTGCTGTATTCAAGCCTGTAGCTACCTACGCCCGAGTAGGACGGAATGTAACGGATGTCGGTGGGCCAGAAGGACTGGAAAGTGATCTCGAAGATGCCGTATGCCACCCCACCGAAGTCAAGGGTCATAGCTGCTGGGAAGATATTAGTTTGCCAACTACTGAGCGCTGAGTAGTCGCCGGTCGGCCCGAAATCAGTGATGGTGGTGCCTGCAGTAACAGAGGCCGAATGGCCACGTGCTATATCTGCAATGCTCCCGGCGCGGAACTGCTTATCCGGCATTGTGTTACCTGGACTGTTGGAATTTTCTACGGAGGTGATACGCGTTTCGTGATTTGCTGTGGTGGTATTGAGCACACCAATGCTTGCACCTTGTGCCGTCGAGGCTGCTTCCACTGTACCGAGGCGTGTGTTGTTGGTATTTACGACATCCCTTATCACAGTGAAGTTGCCGTTCACTTCAGCCGCTTTGGCGGCGGTGCCATCCCTAAACTCGGTAAGCACGGGAACATCGCCAGCGTGATTAGAGAGGCTAACGAAAGCCCCAACTAGCAAGGCAGCAAAACTATGGAAACGATACGAAGTCCTACGCATAAAACGACCCCCAATTAATAAATGAGCATTACCATCACACAGCG
>JANLTU010000213.1:0-6633 GCA_031363085.1 Gammaproteobacteria bacterium | reverse complement strand
CCCGGTGCGTTTGGTGTCCGTAAATCCGCCCAGCTTTGCGACCGCCAGACACGCCCAGCGGATCGAGGGCGCGGTCGTCGGTGGCTTGCTGCTTTGGGTCGACACCCACAACACGTACCATTCGTCCTCGCTGAGGATCGTCTCGCAGCTCGCCTGCGCGTTGTCGCCCGAGGTGTCCAGCACTTCGCGCAATTGCAACACGCGCACGGCGAGAAACGCGGTAATCACCAACATCCGCTGCAGATTCGCTGCGCTTTGGAAGCGCTGCCGTTCAACGCCCACACCACTTTTCCACGCCTTGTGGTAATCCTCAATGCGCCAGCGCAATTCGTAATAGCGCACCACCTGCCGCGCTTCTTCTGCGCTCGTCACCGCTTCGGTCGTCAGCAATACCCAGCGTAACGGTTCCACGTTCGGCGGCGCATCCACCTCTTCGGCCAAGATCGCGTTCACCGTCAGCGGGTCACGACGGCCACCGCCCGCCGGGGCGTGTAGTTCCAGTCTCAGACTGCGCAGGTGCAGGGTGGCCTGACGCGCTTTGCGGCCCCCGCGCTGCACAACGTTGACCGTATAACAACTCAACTCAACCGCATCACGCGCCAGCGTCTCAAACAAATGTTCTTCGGAAGCGCATACCCGTCGATCCACCTTGGCCCGGATCACAAAGCGCTGCGCATTCCGCCGCTTGTAATCCAGGTACTCATACACATCGGATTCACGGTCACACACCGAAATCGTGCGCGCCATCGTGGCGCCCAAGCGCTGTGCGGTACGCTGTGAGGCCTGTTCCCACTTGTGGCTTTCTTTGTCTTCATAGGCGCGCTGTTTACGCGCGTGTTTCTTGCCGTAGTCTTTGGGTGCTCGACACCACTGGGCCTGCTCAATCAACCCCACGGTGGTTTCGCCCACCGCATCCAGCAGCAGCACCGAATGCACCAGAAAACCTTTGCGCTTCGCGTCCTTTTGGTTGCTCGTGATTCCCAACTCACCCGCCACCGCATGTTTGTAACTCACGCTGGTGGTGTCTTCCACCGCCAGCAACAGCTCACAGTCTTGCGCATGCTGCACGACCCCAGCGAAGCCTCCCGCCCGGATCGCTTCCGGCATTACTTCGTCGTTGCGTAGCAACCGGTAACTGCCCAGCAACGCCGCGTTATCCCCCTGACAACTCTTCGCCAGTGAGCAACCCATCTGCTTCGACATCCGTGCTGCCACACTCACCAAGCGTTCGGTGCGCCGCGCGTCGCCCAGCTCACATTCACCAAACATCTGTCGTGACCATTCCAACTCGTCCTTTGCAACCATCTCATCCAATCACTCGTTTTGCCTCAGATCATTACAAGGTAGTTATCAGATGAGATGTGATCAAGAGACAGGGTTTCGCCGGGGGTTACTTACACTGGTAGGGGTTATGGATTTAAGCAAAGCGCTTGGAAGCGGGGTGTTTGCCTATTGCGTATTGTTCAACGCAATCGCTGTGCACGACGTGCTGGCCGCTGCGCCACCACTGGCCGAGCTGCAACGCAACGCGCAACAAGGCAATCTCGACGCTCAATACATCTTGGCGATGCAATATCTCAAGCGCGACGGTGTTGCTGCCGATGCTGCGGCGGCGCTGCCATGGTTGCGTAAGTCGGCCGACGGAGGGCATCTGCGTGCCGAGTATCAACTGGGCTTGCTGTATCGCGACGGTGTCGCTGTGGGCAAAGATGTGGAGCTGGCGCTGCGCTGGCTGCGGCTTGCGGCCGGTGCCGGCTTGATGGAGGCGCAAACCGCCTACGACGAATTAACGCAGGCGCAGTTAACGCGGGAGTTCGAGCAGTTGCGTGTGGCGGCGCAAGGCGGCGATGCGGCCGCGCAGTATGCCTTGGGCCGGCGCTATCTCACCGGCCAGGCACCGCTTGCGGCGGATTCGGCGCAGGCGCTGCTGTGGTTGACGCGCGCGGCCGAACAACAGCATGCCGACGCGCAGTTTGAAGTGGGCATGGTTTACAAACTTGGTAAGGGTGTGCCGCGTGATGTTGCGCGTACGCAACTGTGGCTGGGCAAGGCGGCGGCGCAAGGCCACATCAAGGCTAAAGTCGTACTGCAAGACATGCTGCGCGAGGCGGCCGGCACGGTCGCCGACGTGCAAAAATCCTTTAAATTTTCGGAAACCTTGCCGGTCTATCGCGCGGCGATGGATGGCGACGCGAGCGCGCAATTCGAGTTGGGTCTGCTGTTTATTCGCGGTGAAGCGGTGCGGAAGGATTTTACCCGGGGCCTTGCTTGGCTGCGGCGCGCCGCCGAGCAAGAGCATGTCGGTGCGCAGCGTGAGTTGGCCGACATGTCTTTGCAGGGCGTGGAGTTACCGCAGGATGCTGCTACAGCGTTTCAATGGTATCAACGTGCGGCGCTACACGGTGACGCACAGGCGCAATACATGTTGGGCAATCTTTACCGTGCCGGCAGCGGAGTGCATCAAAATTTTACCGAGTCACGGCGCTGGTATGCAGCGGCCGCCAAGCAGGGGCATGTCAAGGCACAAGAGCGTCTGGGGGCGGACCGGTGATAGCGGGCGCACCAGGGGTGCTGCGTTCCCGGCCCTCAACGTACCGTCATTTTCACTGTTTGCGACGACTTGCCAAACGCGCCGATGCCGTCCTGGAACATCTGCCATTCGAAATCGTAAAGACCGGGTTGCACGGGCGCCACGGCATTGAATGAAAAAGTTTTGAATTCGCCCGGCTTCACTTCTTCTTTCGCGCCCAGTTCCACGCGGTCGAGCAGCCAGGTGAGGTTATTGGCGGGTTTTTGCGAGATCAATCGGTATTGGCCCGGCTTCCAGACGGTGGTGCCGACATTTTTAAACATCACCTTGACTGGAAAGCTGCGTCCCGCCGGCAACACCGCGTACGGCGTGGGCTCGTTGACTAGGCCCGACCATTCCTGCAACACGAACTCGGCATCGTTGCCGCGACCGGCGCCGCCGACCACCACGCGCTGGTTCGGTGTGCGCTCGCCGAAAAAGCCTAATTTGTCCTGATAAAGCTGCCACTGAAAGTCGTACTCGCCGGCGTGCAGCGGGGCGGTGATTTTAAAGCGGATGGTCGCCACTTCGCCGGGCGGTACGCTGTGCTCGCCGTCGAGCTTCACACGCTCGCTGCCCCAGTTGTGGTTGTTGGCCGGATTCTGTGCCACCAGCATGAAACCGTTGGCGGTCGACCAGGTGGTTTTACCGAGGTTTTTGAATTGCACCATCACGTTGTATTCGCCGCCGGGATTCATCGCTGCGGGCACCACCTGCGAAATGAACTTCACGCGGCTTGATCCGCTCTCGACCACCACGCGATGCGGCGGGGTCGGCGGGCCGAAGAAATGTTCGTCGTGCTGCATCTGCCATTGGAAATCGTGCGAGCCGGATTGCTGCGGCGCGGTCACGCGAAATTTAAACGTGGCGGTGTCGCCGGGGGCGATTTTCTCGGCGTTTTCCAGCTCTACGCGCTGTACCGACCAAGTGCGATGGCGCGCTGCCAGCGCGTAACCCTGCGCGCGATTCCAGGTATTGACACCGGTGTTTTTAATTTTCATGGTCACGCTGTAACTCTGGCCCATCTCCATCGCCTCGGGCGCGTCGGCGCTGACGATCTCGGCGCGATCCCCCGCTGCGCTGGCGTCGGGCTCGGCGGCAACGCCGGAGTTGACGACAAACCACACGGGCAGCAGCAGGATGAAACAGCTTGAAAACAAAGAGCGAGTCGAACGCATAGTTGAATCCATGGGTTGGTGAGGTGATGGGGCTTTAAGTCCAGCATTAGGTTTAGCACAGGCGGAGGTTTTGTGTGGGCGCCGCCGCGCTTCAATCCGACCGTATCGGTGCTGCTAAATATTATCGGCGGCTTGTCGATAAGTTGAACATGTGGAAGCAAATTTATCGCGAAGCACGGCCGTGCTCCCGCGCTTCGAACCTTCAAGCATCCGGATATTTCACGAGGGCGTCGCAGTGACACTGCAAGCTGTACTTAACTACCACTTCATCAATCGGCTCACCGTGCGCCAGAAAATCTGGGGCGGTTTCGGGATCATGCTGGCGATCTTGGCGGTGGTCGCATCGATTCCACTGCTCACCTTCAGCGACGTGCAAAGCAGGGTGTCGCATGTTAGCAATGAAGTTCAACCGGCGCTGCTTGCCTCGGAAGAGCTGGCCAAACACATCAACGAAGCCTCGGCGCGCCTGGCATTTTTTCTGACCAGCGAAGACGAACGCCATCGCCTGGAATATCAGAAGATCGTCAAAGATATCGATCTCGACATTAAAAAATTAACAGACAATCCCACCATCGCCGGGGATGACGACGCAGTGAAAATGGTCGAGAGCATTGCCGTCGACATGGCGAAATTCAAAGAACATGGCGCGCAGGTGATCGATCTGGCGACCCACACCAGCAAAAACTACGCGGCGGTGATCTACGCGCAACAAAATCTCAACCCAACCGCGCAGGAGATGTTGCAGATCATGAGCGCGATGCTGCAAACCGAAATGAATGAAAAGGCCACGCCGCAGCGTAAAAAACTGCTGATGGACATGAATGACCTGCGTTACACCTGGGCCAATTTGATGGCGCAGTTACGCAGTTATTTGATTTTAGGATCGGACGATATCCTGAAGGTCATTTACGAATTCAGTGAAACCACGGAGACCATGGTCAAGCGTCTCAAAGCGCAAGAAAATAGCATGACCTTCGATCAGCTCGACGGCATGGAGCGCTTGATCACTTTGCGCAAGGCGTTCATGAAAAACATCGACGCATTGGTGGCCATCCAAAAAGGCGGCAAGCGGCGTATGGATGCTTATGTAGTGCGCACCGAGATCGGCCCACTGCTGGACCGGGTGTTCAATAATTTAAACATCCTGGTGGAAAAACAAGTGGCCCGCACCCACGCCATCAGCACCGTGCTGACCGCGCGTCTGGATGCGGCCGTGGCGTTGATCCTGGCGCTGTTTTTAATTGGCCTCGCCGCCGCCGCACTGGTGGCGTGGGTCATCGACGCTTTGATCACCGTGCCGTTGCAACGCGCGGCGGCGGCGATGCAGGACATCGCTGCGGGCGAGGGTGACCTGACGCAACGGCTCAAGGTCACCGGCCGCGACGAGATCGCGCTGATGTCGACGGCGTTCAACCAGTTTGCCGCCAAGATTCAGCAAGTGGTGTCGCAAGTCACCGGCTTCACCGCGCAACTGGCGTCGGCGGCTTCGCAAATGGCGGCGATCACCGAAACCACCAGCGCCGGTGCCAAGACTCAACATGAACAAACCGACCAGGTGGCCAGCGCCGTCACGCAAATGGGCTCCACCGTGCAGGAGGTGGCGCGCAACGCCAGCGAAGCCGCCAACGCAGCGAATCATGCTGATGCGGAAACCTCGAACGGCCGCGAGGTGGTGACCAAGACGGTCAATTCCATCAACACACTGGCGCGCGAAATCGACACGGTATCGCAGGCGATTCACCGTCTGGGTACCGACAGCGACAACATCGGCAAGGTGCTGGACGTGATCAAAAGCATTGCCGAGCAGACCAATTTACTGGCGCTGAATGCGGCGATTGAAGCCGCGCGCGCCGGCGAGCAAGGGCGCGGTTTTGCGGTGGTGGCCGACGAAGTTCGCACGCTGGCGTCGCGCACCGCGCAGTCGACGCGCGAAATTCAACAGATGATCGAACGCCTGCAAAGTGGCTCGCACGCAGCGGTCAAGGCGATGGACGGCGGTCGCGCCATGGCCCAAAACACCGTCAAGCAGGCCGCCGCAGCGGGTGAGTCGCTGGACGTGATCGCCGGCGCCGTGAGCACCATCACCACCATGAACACACAAATTGCCACCGCCATGGAGCAGCAAAACGCCGTGGTCGAAAACATCAACAAGAACATCATCAGCATCAGCATGGTGTCGGACCAAACCGCCGAGGGCGCGCAACAAACCGCCAAGGCCAGCAACCAGTTGTCGCATCTGGCAATTGAACTGCAAACCCTGTTGGCGCATTTCAAAACCTGACCGCCGGTCGGACTTAACCGGGGTGTGATGCTTTAGGCCGCAGTGGGAGCGCGGGTTTCCAACCCGCCAGAAGATAAAAATAGCGGCCCGGATGGCCGCGCTCCCGAAAAATTTACGCGCGTGTGGGTTCGGAAATAACTTCGAAATCGCGTGGCGCAGTCCATTAGGCCGTGCGGCGCGTACGCATTCACTGATGCCGTTCCTTCCCGTATCGAATCTGTTCCGCAACGTAGGCATTCTTGAGCACGCTTCTCCGTAGTCGCCGGTGGGAGCCGCTTTCGGCCGCGATCCTCGCGCTAAGTCCGCAAGAGCCATGGAGGTCAACGCCGGGAGTCTACCTAGACACGCCTGCCGACCTACACCTAGAATCGCCAACGGCACTGGGGAAGCGCTCAAGCATCGGTGGCGGCGTTTGCAGCGCCCCAAAGCTTCAAAACATAAAACTCTTCCGGCGGCCTAACTGTGCGCCGCAGCGGAAGCTAAACTCAAGGAAGGTGAGCATGAATCTGTTCCGCCACTTAGGCATTCTCGGCAGTCTCGTGTTGATGGGTTTGCCCGCGATCATCGCGGCGAGTCGCAAGAGCGATGGATGTCAACGCCGGGTG